>JBDQMZ010000040.1:0-5809 GCA_040261955.1 Candidatus Nanopelagicales bacterium | reverse complement strand
CGTTTGTGCACGGTGGTCCATTTGCCAACATTGCACATGGTTGCAACACGGTCATTGCGCCTTGGGCATTGAGTTGACTTGCCGTCACTGGCACTTTGTCCCTGGTGTAGCCCACAACAATGCGCCCAATGCGCTCGCGCAGGTCTTCTTCATCAGTTGCCAAACAGAAGATGGCCATGATCTCTGACGCAACGACAATGTCAAAGCCGTCCTGACGTGGAAAGCCATTCCCTGGACCACCCAAGCCAACGGTGATATCACGCAATGCTCGATCGTTCATGTCAAGCACGCGCTTCCAAGTGATTCGCCGAACATCGATACCGAGTGCATTTCCGTGATGAATATGGTTATCAATCAATGCAGCGAGAAGGTTATTGGCCAGTCCAATTGCATTGAAGTCACCGGTGAAATGAAGGTTGATGTCTTCCATGGGTACGACCTGAGCGTAACCACCGCCTGCAGCCCCGCCCTTCATGCCAAAGACCGGGCCCAATGATGGTTCCCGCAGACACACCATGGTGTTCTTGCCAATCTTGCGCAGTCCATCACCCAGCCCGACGGTTGTTGTTGTCTTGCCTTCACCCGGAGGAGTTGGACTGATTGCCGTGACCAAAATCAATCGCGCGGTCTGGCGCTCCGGCAATGTTGCTAACCAGCCAAGATCGATTTTTGCTTTTGTCCGACCGTATGGCTCGACTGCGCTTTCTGGAATGTTGAGCTCAGCAGCGATCTCAGCAATAGGTCGCAGAGTTGCAGCTTGAGCGATATCAATATCACTGGGCATTAATTTTCCCGTTCCACTATATGGCTCATCAGTTGGTTGCGGCTTTTAATTTTTCAATGAAGAGCGGGAGGAACGTGTGAACATTGTCCACCACCATGTAGTCCGCGTATCCCATGATTGGAGCCTGCGAATCGGTATTGATTGCAATGAGTGTTTTCGCAGACTTGCAGCCGGCAATGTGCTGGGTTGCACCACTAATTCCGCAGGCAAGGTAAAGGTCGGGTGCCACTTTCGTGCCAGTCTGACCCACCTGTTCTGCATGCGGCCGCCAGCCCGCACTGGTCACCACGCGGGAGCAACCGACAGCACCGCCAATTGAGCCAGCGATTTCCTCCAACATGACGAATGCGTCAGGGCCATCCATGCCACGTCCACCGGAAACAACAACCTTGGCCTCAGCCAAGCCAACCCCACCTGCAGATGAACCCACACGATCCTCAACGCGAACCAGAACGTCACCGTCGGCTAATTCAACATCGAATTCGCTCACGACAAGTGGGGAATCAGCAGGAATTGCTGCGAAAGCATGCGCCTGAACCGTTGCGATCAGCAGGCTTGATTTCACTGTTGCCTCATCGAGCAGGTTGCCTCCCCAGCGCGCACGCACGATTTCTGCGGTGTCACCGCTGGCAAGTTCAATGGAGACACACTCGCTCGCGAATGGTTCATCACGCATCGCTGCCAAATGACCGAGTACTTCATTTCCGCGTGGTGTTCCACCCGCAATCACCGCTCGGGGTGAATTGGCCGTCACGAGTGCATTCAAAGCGCGCGCATGTGCGCGTGGAGTGAAGTCGAGCAGTTCGGGGTGATTGCCCACGTGAACGCTCACGGCACCAAACGCCGCGAGTTCGGTCGCAACGTCCTTGGCACCGTGACCAACGACTACTGCTTGCACATCCGCGTCCAGTGCCTTGGCAGCTGAGATTGTCTGCAGAGTTACTGGGTCGAGCTCTCCACGATCATGTTCTGCGTACACCAGGATCATGACAAAACTCCGATCTGCTTCATAACTTCAACGAGGGCATCTGCTGCCTCGGCACCCGTGCCGAGGTTTGTTGCTCCCTTTGCCTCTTGAACGGGAACGACCAGTTGCTTGGTAGTGATGCGTGAGTCAGCAAATGAAACCTGCTTGATGTCAACGGGCTTCTTACGTGCTTTCATGCGACCCGGTACCGATGCATACCGCGGAATGTTGAGACCGTCTTTCACTGTTATCACAGCGGGAAGCGGCACCGTGTACACCTCTCGGGTTGAACCCACGGCGCGCTCGCACGTGGCTATGCCGCCATCAATCTTGAGTCCCTTGACGGATGTCACAACCGGCAAGCCGAGTTTGTGAGCAACGCGGATACCCGTTTGTGAGCCACCGTAATCAGCACTCTCAGAACCCAGGAGCACCAAATCAAAATTGGTGTCATCGGAACTAATTGCGTCGGCCAGCGCCGTTGCCGCCGCCTGTGGATCAGGCTCAGCCCCATTGGTGTCGATCAAAATCGCGCGATCGGCTCCAATGGCCATTTGCTCCCGGATCTGTTCTTCACCATCAACATGTCCAATGTTGATGAGTGTGACCGAACCACCGTTTTCTTCGACCAGCTTCACGGCCGCCTCAACCGCGCACTCTTCGTGCGGGCTCAGACCAAAGCCGACTTTTGATGTGTCAATGGCCATGTTGTCCGCGGTGAGCACGATTGCACTGCCGAGTAGCGGCACTCGCTTGATGCATACAGCAATGTCCATTACGCCATGATCCGTTCATTTGTTGGGTCGAAGAGACCCGCGATACCAGTTCGCTCCACAACAACCGGGTAGTGCTCGCCCATGTATTCCACGAGTAGTTCTGTTCCTTCGACGGCATACTCGGGGGGCAAGTAGCTCATGATGATGTGCTTGCCCAGCGATGGTGCACTGCCGGCACTGGTGGCAAATGATCGGCGGCCCTTCGCATCAGTGATGGGTTGGCCATCCTTGGTAAGAATGGGTTCTCCACCCAGTGGGTAACGCTTCTCACCTGTTGAACTGGTGTGATCAGTAACGGTTAGGCCGCACATGTGCGCAACCACGGGTTCATCGCGATGACGCAAATGGGCAGCTTTACCCGTGAAGTCCTGGTCCTTGACCTTCTTCATGGCCATGCCTGCTTCCAGCACGGTGTACTCGGAATCAAGTTCGGCACCATAAGCGCGGTAGCCCTTTTCCAAACGACCTGTTGTGCCGTAGACGCCAATGCCGACCGGGATCAAACCGAATTCTTGTCCCGCATCCCACACGGCATCCCAGAGTTTTGCACCCTGCTCTGCGGGGATGTAGAGCTCCCAGCCCAGGTCACCGACATAAGAGATTCTCGATGCAAGCACCCGCTGCGTTCCAATCTCAATGATTCTGCAGGTACCGAATGGGAATCCTTCGTGCGACATGTCCGCACTGGTGATTTTTTCCATGATCTTTCGGGCATTGGGCCCCCAGATGCCAATTGTTGACATCGCGGACGTCAGATCTGAGACCGATGCGGTGCCATCTGCTGGCAAGTGATCCCGGAACCACTTGAGATCTGCCATGCCGTGCGCTCCACCGGTCACCACTCGGAAGTGGTCGTGGCCAAGGCGCATGATGGTCAAGTCCGACTGGTAGCCACCATTGGGCTTGAGCACGGGCGTGTAAATAACCTTGCCAACGGCAACATCCATTTGGCGCAGTGCCGCACGCTGTACCACGTCAAGTGCTGAGGGACCTGTGACATCGAAAATAGCGAACGCCGATAGGTCCACGAGACCAGCAGTCTCACGCATTTGCAAATGTTCTGCGTTGATGATCGGTGACCACCAACGTGATTCCCACTCTGCCGTGCGAGGCATAACGGCATCGCCGAATTTCTCAACCAACGGGGCATTCACCTCGTACCAGAATGGACGTTCCCAGCCAACACCTTCGTAGAAGACTGCCCCAAGGGCTCTTTCGCGCTCGAAGTAGGGCGAGAGGCGAACATTGCGGTTGCTATCCCATTGCTCAGCGGGATGCACGATTCCGTAGGTCTTGTTAAAACCTTCAGATGTTCGCGCACGAATGTGAGTGCGGGTCTTGTGATGGTCATAGAAGCGTGCAACATTCGATTGGTGGAGATCGATCTCTGGCTCACCGAGAACCATCCACTGGGCCATCATGCGCCCAACGCCCGGACCCTCTTTGATCCAAACTGCAGCGGCTGACCACAAGCCCTTGACCTCAGGGGTTTCGCCCAGAATTGGCATGCCGTCAGGGGTCAATGAGAGCAGGCCATTAATGGCGTACTTCTGACCAACACTTTCGTTGCCAATGATTTGAGGCATGAGTTCATAGGAATGCTCATCCTGCAAATCAAAGTCTTTTTGGGTGAATGGCATCTCGGTTGGTGAGAGGGCAGCTTCAGCGTTGGAAGGAATCTCATCAACGTCGTGCAGGATCGGGCGGTGAGCGTAAGACCCAACCTCAAGTCCTGTTCCATGCTGACGCTCGTACATGTTTGTGTCCATGTCGCGAACGATGGGGTACTCAATGTCACCCTTGGCATCGGCGAATTCAGGAACTGGGCCAATGTCCTTCATCTGGTGAACCGCTGGCGTCAGCGGAATGGATGCCCCTGCCATTGCGGCGATCTTGGGACTCCAGCAACCACAGGCGATCACAACGTATTCGGTCTTGATGGTGCCCTTGTCTGTGACAACGCCACTGACCTTGCCGTTGGTGACTTCAATGTCCAGAACCTCGGTGTTCGCGGAGACCGTCAATGCATTGAGCGCCATCGCCTTTTCGCGCATGATCGTGCCCGCGCGGAGCGAGTCAACAACGCCAACGCTTGGGGTGTAAAAACCCGCGAGAATGACGGACTCGTCAATGAATGGAACAAGTTCCTTTACACGTGCTGGTGTGATGATTTCTGTGTCTTCGATTTCATATGATTTTGCAGAAGCCATCCGGCGATGCAATTCCTGTACGCGCTCAGGTGTGCGAGCAACTTCAATGCCACCGCATTCGGTGAAGACACCCATCTCCCGGTATTGGCGCACGCTGTCCGCGGTGAGTTGGGTGATTTCCTTGCCGTGGTCAACGGGGAAAATAAAGTTTGATGCGTGACCTGTTGAACCGCCCGGGTTGGGCAGCGGTCCCTTGTCAACTTGCACAAGATCGCGCCAGCCGAGGTCGGCGAGATGGAAGGCAACGGAGTTGCCCACGATTCCTGCTCCAATAATTACGGCCTTAGCAGAGCTAGGCAGATCACTCATGTGTTTCCCTTTCATAATGTTCTGCATTTGGTGCAGACGATTTTTTTATATTGCTTGTGCCATTTCGGCTTCGAACTCACAAACATGCTTGTTCATCACGTTAAACGCTCGGTCACTGTCACCTTCAATGACAGCCTCGACCAATTCCTTGTGTTCGAGCACCGCTTGACGCAAATGTCCAATGCGCCCCAATCCAAGATTCCAAATCCGAAGTGAGTGCATGTAATAGCCGTCAAGATCTGCGGCAAGGTACGCGTTCTTGGTTGCTTGATAGATGTAGTGATGAATGCGCGAATCAAGATCAATCAGTGCACGCTCCTGATCGCTCAAGTTGCTGTTTTCCAGCACCTCAAGCTCGTTGAGTGCGATTCGCAGATTCATGAGGTCTTCGCTCGTGCGGCGCTCTGCGGCCAATCGAGCAGCCATGGGCTCTAGGATCGCCCGAACCTCGCTCATGGCCCGTAAATTGCGGGGGTCTACTCCAGCCACAAACATGCCGCGGCGAGGGAAAACATCAATGAGGTGTTCAGCCGCGAGCATGCGGATCGCCTCACGAATGGGAGTGCGCCCAAGACCCAGAGATTCCTGCAAGGCCGGCTCTGAAACAACATCGCCAGGAGCCAATTCCCCCGTGCATATAAGGGTGCGAAGCCCCTCATAAGCCACCTGCGTCAAAGTCATGGGATAGATATATCAGTTATATATAAGTCTGCACAACCCCTTTGCCCATATTGGAACTCTTTCTGGTCACTCGCACGGGATT
>JBDQMZ010000039.1:0-8270 GCA_040261955.1 Candidatus Nanopelagicales bacterium | reverse complement strand
GCGGCGACACGGACGTACCCCAATAAATCCAAAAATGCCCAAGAGGCACATGAGGCGATCCGTCCCGCCGGTGACACATTCCGCACGCCGGGTGAAGTCGCCAAGGAGCTATCAGGTGATGAGTTTGCGCTGTATGAATTGATTTGGAAGCGCACGGTTGCAAGCCAGATGGTCAATGCCCAGGTTGCAACGACCACGATCAAGCTTGGCGCATTAACCACTGATGGCAAGGACGCAGAGTTCAGCGCAACAGGAACCGTTGTTGTTTTTGCAGGTTTCCGGGCTGCGCTCGCTGACCTGGAATCAGATGATGACAACGATGAAGACCGCGAATTGCCCAATGTTGTTGAGGGGCAAAAGATCAGTGCCCAGGAACTCAACCCTGAAGGTCACACCACAAAGCCACCAGCCCGCTACACCGAGGCCAGTTTGGTTGCAAAATTAGAAGAACTCGGCATTGGTCGCCCATCAACTTATGCATCCATCATGTCCACCATTGTCGATCGTGGTTATGTCTGGAAAAAGGGTTCAGCACTTGTTCCAAGTTTCATTGCACTCGCTGTGGTGCGTCTGCTTGAAGAGCACTTCAGCGCACTCGTGGACTACAGCTTCACGGCGAACATGGAAGAGGAACTGGATCTCATTGCACTCGGTGAAGCCGACCGCATCACGCAGTTGAACACCTTCTGGCTGGGCGGGGATTCATTGCAGGGACCATTCCCCGGTGTCAAGCACTTGACCGAGGAT
Organism: Candidatus Nanopelagicales bacterium; assembly: GCA_040261955.1. Lineage (GTDB taxonomy): Bacteria > Actinomycetota > Actinomycetes > S36-B12 > S36-B12 > UBA4592. Next base: position 7,523 of record JBDQMZ010000039.1, on the reverse strand, counting down.
CTTGGTGCCATTGATGCTCGGGGCCTTGCCACCATGCCGATCAAGGGAACTGATGCCCACTTGCGTGTTGGTCGCTACGGCGCATACGTTGAACGTGGCGATGAACGCGCGAACATCCCCATGAGTGTGGCGCCTGATGAATTGACGGCAGAACTCGCTGAACAACTGTTGCTTGAGCCCTCGGGTGATCGCGAACTCGGTTTGCACCCTGACACGGGGCTCATGGTGGTGGCTAAGTCTGGTCGCTACGGGCCTTATGTTTCAGAGAACCTGCCCGAGGATGCAGCCAAGTCAGCAAAACCCCGCACCGCTTCACTGTTCAGTTACATGAAGCCAAGCACGGTGACCTTGGAACAGGCAATTGATTTGTTGAACCTGCCACGCGTCGTTGGAGTTGACCCTGAGAGCGGTGAAGACATCACTGCGCAAAATGGTCGGTACGGACCGTATCTGCTCAAGGGCAAAGACTCGCGCTCACTCGACAACGAGGATCGAATCTTTGAAGTCACTCTCGAAGAAGCCCTGCAGTTGTATTCGCAACCCAAGGTCAGGCGCGGGCGAGGACAGGCCGCAGGTCCACTCCGTGAGGTGGGTCTTGATCCATCAACGGGCAAGTTGATCGTTGTCAAAGAAGGTCGTTTCGGCGCCTACGTCACCGACGGTGAAACGAACGCGACTCTGCGCGTGGCAGATGATCCCATGTCCGTGAGCATCGAGCGTGCCAGTGACCTGATCGCTGAACGCAGGGCAAAGGGACCAGCTGTCAAAAAGGTGGCAAAGCGCGCCCCTGCCAAGAAAGCTGCAAAGAAGGCAACCAAGAAGACGGCCAAGAAGGCAGTTAAAAAAGTTGCCAAGAAAGCCGAGCCGAAAGCTGCCGATTTAGTTGCACCGGCTGAAGTCTCGAGTTAACTACTCCCATGTCCGGATTGTTCATTGCCTTTGAAGGTGGAGAGGGCGTGGGTAAATCCACGCAGGAAGCACTTCTTGGTGAATTGCTCAGCAGTATGGGTAAAACAGTCGTCCGCACGCGCGAACCCGGTGGCACTCCCGCTGCTGAAGCAATCCGCGCAATTGTTCTCAGCAGAGAATTTGATGGCATGAACGCGCGTTCAGAGGCGTTACTCTTTGCGGCTTCACGCGGTGATCATGTTGAGCGGGTAATTCGGCCAGCACTTGAGCGCGGCGACATTGTTATCTGCGATCGATACATCGACTCCTCAGTTGCCTACCAAGGTTATGCGCGAAATCTTGGTGCGGAACATGTTCGAAACCTCAGCCTGTGGGCTACGAATAACCTTCTGCCTGACCTCACAATTGTGTTAACCATGAATGCAGATGTCAGCCTGCAACGCATTAGTAATCCTGATCGACTCGAAGCGGAACCGATCGAATATCACCGCGCGGTTACCCAGGCATTTCTTGACCTCGCCGAACAGGACCCGGAGCGCTACCTCGTCATTGACGCGACACAGAGCAAAGATGCGATTGCTCAGCTCATCAACGCCCGAGTCATGCAGGAACTTAACGGGTAATGAGCACCTCCGCGGCGGTAGAGATAACACCGATCTGGAATTCACTGGTCGGGCAATCTGAGGTTGTTGCAAAACTCGCCAAAGCAGTGAGCGATGCCGACCTCATTCGACAGGGTGAATCCGGCCCAGGCATGACACACGCGTGGCTTATCACCGGACCACCTGGATCAGGAAGATCGACCGCTGCAACCGCATTTGCGGCAGCGCTGGTTTGCCCACTTAATGGGTGTGGCGAGTGTCAGGTGTGTCGCATGTCCCCGGTGGGCGGGCATCCCGACGTGCAGATCATCACGCCAACTGGCCTGTCATATGGAGTCGACGACGCCCGCGAACTTGTCCGCTTGTCATCACTTGCACCTATTGAGAGTCCATGGCGCGTGATCGTGGTGGAGGATGCAGACCGTTTAACGGTCCAAGCTTTTGATTCATTGCTCAAGAGTCTGGAGGAACCAACGCCTCACACGGTTTGGGTTCTGTGCGCACCGAGTGTCGAGGATGTTCTCCCGACCATTATTTCCCGGACCAGACACCTCACCCTGCGAACACCAACTACTGCTGATGTTCGTGATCTGTTGATCAAGTCCTATGGTGTCGATCCTGCCATGGCGGCATTTGCTGCTCGAGCCTCTCAGGGTCATATTGGGAGAGCCCGCGGGCTCGCAACAGAAGAGCAGGCCCGCATGAGGCGCCAATCTGATTTGCGCACTGTTTTCAACCTCCGCGATGTCCCATCATGTGTGATCGCCGCAGGCGACATTGTCAAAGGAGCGACGAGCGCTGCAAACACCCGAGCTGATTTATTGGATGCTAAAGAAGATGAGCAGCTTAAGCTCGCATTTGGAATTGAAGATGGCACTCGCGTGACAGGTTCCTCAAAGAAGACTGTTGACGCAGCCAAGAAACAACTTCTTGCAACGCAAAAGACTCGGCGCAAGCGCATGGTGCGTGATGAAGTGGACAGGTCACTGGTCGATCTCTTGGGTCTTTATCGCGACCTTCTCATGATCCAACTGGCTAGCCCTTTGGAACTGATCAATCAGGAAATGCGACCACAAATGGAACAACTGGCAGCACGCGGCAATGCGGCTGATTCAACCAGGATCCTTGAGGCGATTGAACTAACCCGTGCGTCCGTGCAGGCGAATACCCCACCGCAGTTGGCGGTTGAGGCTCTCATGATCATGATTAAAGATCCGCAGCTCGCGTCAGTCCATATGAATATGCAATAAGACTCTCGGCCGCAGTTTGCAATTGAGTGTTGCTTTCTTGCTCAGGAGTTGCCATTAGTGTCGCGCAAGCGGAGAGCAGAACGTCATAGTTTTCGCAGCCAACCTGCAGTCGCTCACTGATGGCAAGGCAGGCAGTTTCTGCGGTATTGGCGGCAGCGCTGTTGGGCAATTTAATTCGAAGTTCGTGGAGCACCGCGAGGCGTTCGACGAGTGCATTGAGTGCAGGTGCCGCTGCAGAATCAGCGGCGCGCAACTCGCGAGCTGCATCGGGGTGAATCAACTTGATGCTGGCGTGCACTGTCATAACCTGGGTGCGCACATTGAGATAACGATAAACTTCTGATCGCCCGATTGCCTTGCGGGGGAGTGCGCTGACCGGTGGCACCGGTGCAAGTTCACGCGGCGGAGGTCCGAGCCGGCGCCAGGACAGGACACCCAAACCCCCTAGAGCAACAGCAGGCAAAACTCCCAAGAAAAATATGGGGGACGCTGTGAACAACCCGAGGGCGAGGGAACCAGCGATTGCAATGCCACCTGCAACCATGGCGATTCGAGCAGACTCTCGCCGGGTGACATATGAAGTCCGGTTTCTGCGGTATTCGTTGAGGGCCTTACGGTGCTCACGGGTCAACGAGCGGTGTGAGGTTGCGGCGGTGAGCGAGTCAACCAGGTTTAACCCCCGGTTGAGTCCCTGCTCAACCGCGGCTGCAATTTCTGCCGGTGTTCTTGGTCGTTGGCTCACCGATATACCGTAAGCCGTGTGAGTCACACACAATTCAAGGGTCGTGTATTCCTTGCCTCAGGATCCTTGGTTGCTGCAGCGACGCTCACCCTTGCCGCTTGTGCATCACCGCCTGTCTCGGCGCCGAGTAATCCCCAGGCAAGTGCCGCGTCAACCAGTTCAGATCTTGAGGAGTTTTATGGTCAAGTTCTGGATTGGCGCAATTGTGGCCAAGCCGACTGCACAACATTCGAGGTCCCATTGGATTATGAGGATCCAGGGGGACAACGGGTAACGCTGTCCATGACGCGGGTGAGCGCGAATGGGGAGTCCATAGGCTCACTATTTGTTAATCCGGGTGGTCCCGGAGGCAGTGCATTTGATTACGCCAAAGCCGCTGACTACGTCGTGACTGATCAGATCCGTGAATCTTTTGATGTTGTGGGTGTCGATCCACGGGGAGTGGGGCTCAGTGAACCGATCGATTGTCTAACGGATGAACAGACTGATGAACTCATTGCATCCGATGTATCACCCGATACGGAACTCGAGGAGTCCCGGTTAATACTCGATTCATCAGTGGTGGGTAATGCGTGTGCGGGGAAGAACAATCCGCTCATTGCACACATGTCAACGGTGGAGGTTGCTAAAGACATGGACATTGCACGGGCCCTCGTTGGTGACCCGGTGATGAACATGTTGGGCAAGAGTTACGGCACCTCAATTGCATCCACCTACATGCAAATATTTCCTCAGCGCGTTGGTCGCATGGTTCTTGACGGAGTTCTGCCGACGTATCTCGATCAACTTGAAGTGACGCGCGGCCAGGCGGAGGAGTTTGAAATTCTTCTGAGGTATTTCTTTGAGAATTGTCTGAGCAGAGACGATTGCCCGGTTGCTGGAACAGTTGACCAAGGCGTAAAGCAGTTACAAGAATTTCTCATGAAGTTGGATCAGCAACCACTGGTCGGCGCTGAGGGGAGGGAACTCACTCAAGCGGTGGCTGAGTATGCCATTTTGAGTTACCTCTATTTCCCGGAGTATGACTTTGATGAATTGCGCCCCGCCCTAAATGCAGCGATGACCAAGGGGGATCCTGAGTCGCTTTTCACAATTCTTGATCAGCGCATTAGCCGTGGTCCCGATGGCAAGTATGAAGACAATTCCAATGATTCGTTCTATGCAGTTTCATGCCTGGACCTTCCCGTTTCGCAGTCTTTTGACCAGATCAGGGAGTTTGCCCAAGACCTCGAGCGAACAGCACCCACCTTTGGTCGGAGCCTCGCGTGGGGAGCGACCGTGTGCAAGGACTGGCCATTCCAGGGGATTCAACCTCCTGCCATTCAGCAGGGAACTACTCCTCCGGTCATGATTGTTGTTACCGAAAATGACCCTGCGACCCCGGCGCAATGGGGCAAAGACCTCGCGCAGAAGTTGGGCAATGCGGAAGTCGTTGAGTGGGTGGGTGGTTACAACCACACGGCCTATAACGAGGGAAGCTCGTGCGTGACCGATGCTGTCGATGCCTTTCTCCTTGACGGCGCAATCTCGCCGGGGTCGACGGTCGCTTGTGACTGATACCCCCATGGGGTATAGTCGCAGACATGCAACCTGGCTACACCGATGACAAGGCAGCAGTATTAAAGCGTCTCAAGCGCGTTGAGGGTCAAGTTCGCGGCATTCACCGCATGGTTGAACAAGACACCTACTGCATCGACGTTCTCACTCAGGTTTCTGCAGCAACCAAGGCGCTTCAGTCTGTTGCACTCCTTCTTGTGGGTGATCACCTGAATCATTGTGTGGCTGATGCCATGACGCAGGGTGGCCCTGATGCGACAGCAAAAATCGAAGAGGTTCAAGAAGCTATTGCACGTTTAGTCAAAAGTTAATTGATCAATAACATCAGAGGAGCAACTCATGTCAACACAGTCAATCACCGTCGAAGGCATGTCATGTGATCATTGCATCCATGCGGTCACCGAGGAACTTGTCAAAATTGACGGCGTGAGCAACGTGAATGTGATAATTAACCCGGACGGTCCTTCAAATGTTGATTTTGATGCAGACACCGAGATTGCAGTGGCTGATTTAGCGGCGGCCATCGATGAAGCAGGCTATACCCTTGTCTAGTTCCACCGCTGTTCAACCTGAATGCGTGGAACTTGCTGGTGGTGGCATGACCTGTGCGTCATGTGCAGCGCGCATTGAAAAGAAACTCAACAAAATAGATGGCGTTCATGCAACGGTCAATTATGCAACTGGCAAAGCCACGGTAGAACTTCCGCGATCAGTGACTGCCTCGGATGCCATTGCAACAGTCGTGGCCACGGGCTACACAGCTACTGAAATCACAAAAGAGTCAGCCATTGATTATGAAGGTGACGAATCGAGTCTCAAGACTCGATTAATCATTTGCACGATTCTTGCCGTCCCAGTTGTCCTTCTGGCAATGGTTCCGCCGTTGCAATTCAACTACTGGCAGTGGGTCAGTCTTGTTTTGGCCACGCCTGTGGTCTTGTGGGGCGCCTGGCCATTTCACAAAGTTGCCCTCAAGAATGTTCGTCATCACAGCGCATCCATGGACACGTTGATTTCAATTGGCATCAGCGCTGCATATCTGTGGAGCCTCTACGCATTGTTCTTTGGTTCGGCTGGAAACCCTGACATGCGGATGGACTTCACGCTATTACCGGGTGATGACCGTGGTTCGAGTGAGATTTACCTTGAAGTGGCATCTGCCGTCACCGTATTCATTTTGCTGGGACGCTTCCTTGAAGCGCGAGCTAAATCAAAGAGCAGCCAGGCTCTCACGGCTCTCATGCAACTTGGAGCTAAGGACGTTGCCATTGAGCGCGATGGAGTCGAAACGCGTATTCCTATTGAACAATTGCGGGTAGGGGATTCATTCATTGCGCGCCCCGGCGAGCGAATCGCAACAGATGGCACCGTCCTCGACGGTGTCTCCGAAGTAGATGCCAGCATGATTACTGGCGAACCCATCCCGGTGGACGTCCAGTCGGGATCAAAAGTGGTGGGCTCCACGGTCAACGGCTCAGGGCGACTGATCATTGAGGCCACGGCTGTTGGATCTGACACTGCATTGGCACGGATTACCAAGATGGTGGAGCAGGCCCAGTCAGGTAAAGCACCCGTGCAGCGCTTGGCTGACAAAGTTGCGGGAATCTTTGTTCCCATCGTGCTCGTTCTTTCAGCTCTAACTCTCATTGGCTGGTTAATCGCAGGCGAGGGAACCACATTTGCTTTCACAGCTGCTGTTGCGGTTTTGATCATTGCCTGTCCCTGCGCCCTCGGGTTAGCAACTCCAACCGCGTTGATGGTGGGCACGGGACGTGGTGCTCAACTCGGAATTCTTATTCGTGGACCTCAAATTCTTGAGTCGACCCAAAAAGTTGACACCATCGTCTTGGACAAAACCGGAACCATCACAACAGGAAAAATGTCTGTCCACGACGTCAAAGCTCTGACCAACACGGATCAAACTGAACTCATGTTGATCGCCGGGTCGCTCGAGAGTCCATCTGAGCATCCCGTTGCGCAGGCAATTGCCAGACAAGCTCAGCAGCAGGGTGCGTTGCGTGATGTTCAAAACTTTGAATCTTTCAGGGGTGCCGGAGTGCGCGCGGATATAAATGGCACCCAGGTAATCGCAGGCAGCCCCAAGTGGATCGGTGAGCAACTGGAAACAGCAATCGATAATCCTTGGATTGCAACAGAGCAATCAAAAGCCAACACTGTCATCGCGGTTGCTTGGGACAATCAAGTCCGTGGATTCATCGCCGTCTCGGACACAATCAAAACTGATTCAAGGGATGCCATCACTCAATTCAAGGAACTTGGTTTAACTCCAATCCTTCTCTCTGGTGATAACAAACTTGCTGCAACTGAAGTTGCCAAACAGGTTGGTATTGATCGCGTCTATTCCGATGTATTGCCGGAGGACAAAGTTGCGGTCATCTCTCAACTTCAGTCCGAGGGGCTGGTCGTTGCCATGGTGGGTGACGGTGTCAACGACGCTGCCGC
>JBDQMZ010000038.1:0-14642 GCA_040261955.1 Candidatus Nanopelagicales bacterium | reverse complement strand
TCCTCGGGTAGTCCAGTTTCTGCAGCCAACTCAGAACGGGTGAGTCTGATGCGGCCCGCACCGGGGCGAAAATCATCGGGTCGCACTCCCCCAGCGGAGGCCACCGGAGCACTGATACCGGCTTGATCGGCATCCGATGCCAATTGGTCCTTGATAACTTTTAACGGCAGGTACTGGTCACGCTGCATGGTGAGGACGACTCGCAATCGAGCTACATCGTGAGTGTCAAATCTGCGATACCCCGAGGCTGAACGGGCTGGAGTTACAAGTCCTTCTGTTTCTAGGAATCGAATCTTGCTGATTGAGACATCAGGGAATTCTTTTTTCAACATGGAGAGAACTTCTCCGATACTCAGAGTGTTCTCAGCGGCTGTCGACATTAGTTTTCGACACCGACCAGGAAAATAAATCGAAACTTGCCGATCTGAACTTCATCACCACCGCGCAATTGCTGGTCATCGACACGAACTCGGTTCACGTAAGTGCCATTAAGCGAGCCTACGTCGCGCACACTCCATCCAGATGCCCCGTGACGAAACTCTGCATGATGGCGGCTGACGGTTACATCGTCAAGAAAGACTTCAGCTTCTGGGGCTCGCCCAACCACAATGACGCCGTCGGTCTTGCTCAGAGGGTACTCAGCGCCCTCGCCTGGGCCACGGTGCACGATCAGCATGGCCGAGCCACTCGGCAGATCTCGGTGGACACCTGCACTCAGCCCTACCGGCCCGGTGCCAGTGGTGGCAATGATTGATGTGATTACTCCTGTGTGTTCCAAAGGTTCTCTGCCTGTGTCACCCATCGAAATCGGTGCACCACAAGAAGAACAGAATCGGGCTCCATCGTCAACGACAGCCGAGCACACATCGCACTTCATGATTCGAGCCTAAGCCTTCTCGATCAGAGCCAGGTATTCACCCGAACTCAACAGTGAATCTATCTGCGCTGGGTCAGCCAATTCGACTTCTACCAGCCAGCCCTCCCTATAAGGTGCGGAATTCACGATTTCTGGTGATGCATCCAGTGTTGGGTTGACAGCCACAACTTCACCGTCAACCGGGGCAAAAATATCGCTGACACTCTTGGTGGACTCGACCTCGCCGCACGCCTGTCCAGCGACAATCGATTCGCCAACAGCTGGTAGGGAAACGTAGACGATATCCCCCAACGCCTCCTGGGCGTAATGGGTTATTCCGAACAGGGCGTTGCCTGATTCGGTTAGACGTACCCATTCATGATCTGAGGTGTAAGAAAGTTCTTCAGGAGTCATGGCTCAAGCCTACCGACCCTGCTCATCAACACGCAGCAGCGTTCTCGCCGTGGCGAAATAGCGAATTCCCGCCCACCAGTAGAGGTAGGTTCCCCACAGCGAAAAGGCCCACGCGAACGCTGTAACAACTGTGCCCCAAAGCCCACCAGAGGTGCCCAGAAGGAATAGTGGGAATCCCCACAGCAGTGCGAAAGTTCCACTCTTGCCAATATACGTCACGGGTAAGGCCTTTATCTGAAGCCTTTTAAGCATGGGAATTGTGGCGAGAAGGAATACATCGCGGAGTGCAATGAGGACAACGAGCCACCATGGAATAACGTCGCGGATCGCCAGACCAATAATCGTTGCCGCGATATAAAGACGGTCTGCCAGCGGGTCTAGCAACTCACCCAAACGACTTTGCTGGTTCAAGCGCCGGGCTAAAAATCCATCAACCCAGTCCGTAGCTCCAGCAATTACCAACACGAAGAATGCCGCCGTGTCATTTCTTTGACTCAGCAGGAGCCATAAAAACAGCGGGATCCCCAGTAGCCGCAGGAAACTAATTGCATTTGGCAGCGTCCAGATGCGCCACTCCTGCTGAGAATGATCAGGTAAGTTCATGGAGTGCGCCTTCGCTAGTATCGCTTGTTTTTGGCCTCCGGCGGGTGGCAATCCACGTCAGTACAGCCCCCACGAGGAAAAGAACTGCTACACCCGCACTGACCTGCAAGATCAATTGGGAATTTGGATAGACAATTAAACCGTCGAGTGACAATGCTGAGGGACCCTCGGTCAGCGCAGGCAGTTCAATGAAAATGCTTACGCCTTCAGATTGTGGCAGTGAAATCGCAGTTAATACACCCGTCGTGGTTTGGAGCGTGCCCGCCAGATCCTCATGCTTCATGGCAGGCAAATCGGGTGAAATTGGAAGCAGGGTCACGCCCTCATCAACTTGGACTGTGCACACGCTGCGCCCTAGCAGGACATCGTCTACGGAGGCTGTCTCCACGAGTGAACTCGTAAATACCTTTCCAGAACTTAATGCCACGGTGAGATAAGCCTCGGGCTCCCCTACGAGTTCGGTGAGAGGCGCAGACTCAATCGAAATCGAATTGACGTCAATGAGCAGGCCGCCACAGTTTGCCAAGTCAGTTGAAGGGATTTGGAATCCATCCGCTGACAGCGAGTTGGAGAAGCCTAAAGTTGCATAAATAGAGATAGACACCGCAGCGAATGCCCCAGCCAGGATGAGCAAAATCGAACCGACGATCCACCTGAGCGCACGCCTCATGTCACTCCTTCCCTGAGATTCTCTAGGGTTACACCATGGGAAACAAGACCTTGCTCGTCACGATCAATGGTGCTGATCGCCCAGGGGTCACACGGTCATTATTTGAATCATTTTCTCGGTACCCGGTTCATGTTATCGACATGGAGCAATTAGTTGTGCGAGGCCGATTAATCCTCGTGTTTCTCATTGCCGTCAACGAGGACTCGAATCTCTCCACCGAGCAAGCAGATGATGTCCTCCATGAAGCTCGGACGGCCGTTCGCATGATCGCCAGCCAAATGGACCTCGAAGTCTCAACTGTTCCCGGTGCTGCGGAGTCACCCATGAGCGCATCAGACAGGTTCCAAGTGATCCTGATGGGCTCGCCATTAAGCCCCGAAGCCGTGACCCGAGTCAGCGCAACAATCGCAGAGGTTGGCGGCAATATTGACCGGATACATCGCATCGCGGCATATCCGGTCACAGCGATCCGTCTCGAAGGTTCAGGTGCGCACCCTGACTCCATGAGGCGATCCCTTGCCCAGGTCTCCGTCGAGTGTGGCGTCGACATCTCCGTACAAGATGTTGATCTTGAAGCGCGTGGCCAGTACCTCGTTGTCATGGACGTGGATTCCACGTTGATCGAGGACGAAGTAGTGGACTTGCTGGCCACCAGCGCTGGAGTGGGCCCAGAAGTTGCGGCAATCACGGAGCGCGCCATGGCGGGTGAAATTGATTTTGCGCAATCGCTCTTGGAGCGCGTCGCATTATTAGCAGGCCTAGACGAAGCTGTACTTACTTCAGTGCGGGAGGCGATTCGTTTAACGCCAGGTGCAAGAACTTTATGTCGCACGCTCAACCGGCTTGGCTATCGCATTGTCCTTGTTTCAGGAGGGTTTATTAATGTCATCGCGCCGATCGCAGATCAACTAGGTGTCAGCGAGGTGCGAGCCAACACGCTTGAAATCAAGAATGGAAAACTCACTGGAAAACTGATCGGTCCCCTAGTTGACAGGAAGGGCAAGAGACAAGCACTCGAAGAAATCGCCAAACGCCATGCCATCCCGAGGCGCCGCATAATCGCGATCGGAGATGGCGCAAACGACATCGACATGCTTGAGGCGGCCGGGCTGGGTGTGGCATTCAATGCCAAGAAGGTCCTCAAAGATCACGCTGACACCTCAGTCAATGTTCCCTATCTGGACTCCGTCTTATACCTACTCGGAATCACAAGGGACGAAATTGAAGCATCAGATGCTCGACATGGGATGCACGAATCCAGAGGGTAAAAAGCTATTTGCCTATGCTCCTTGCGAATGCATTCCGCCATCAACATGAATGATTGATCCTGAAGTGGCAGGGAACCAATCTGACATTAAGGCCACACATGCCTTGGCCGCAGGAGTTGGATCGGTGACATCCCAACCCAATGGTGCGCGTTGAGCCCATAGATTCTCAAACTCCTCAAACCCGGGGATGCTCTTGGCTGCCATTGTTCGGATTGGACCTGCAGCAACCAAATTGACTCGAATTCCTTGTGCTCCAAGGTCGCGCGCAAGGTATCGGGATGTGCTCTCGAGAGCAGCCTTGGCGACACCCATCCAATCGTAGGTTGGCCACGCAACGGTGGCATCAAAATCCAGCCCCACTACGGAGCTGCCCGGGCGCATAAGTGGTGCCGCCGCGACCGCTAGTGATTTTAGTGAGAATGTTGAAATCTCGAGGGCCACTGCGACGTCGGCCCACTCGGTCTTGAGAAAGTTTCCGCCTAGTGCGCTTTCTGGGGCGAATCCGATGGAGTGCAACACTCCGTCGAGTTGCGGTGTGTGTTCCTGCACTCTTGAACTGAGAAGTTCTAGATCCTCAGGCGAGGTCACATCCAACTGCACAATTGGCGGTTCGATTGGTAGGCGCGATGCCGTACGTTTTGTGAGTGACATGGTGCGCCCAAAAGACGTCAGGATTACCTGAGCTCCTTGCTCCTGTGCAAGTTTGGCAACGTGAAATGCGATGGACTGATCCGTGAGAACACCTGTGATGAGAATTGACTTTCCACTAAGCAGTGTCATGAGAGTGCCTTTCCAGTAAGCGATCGTTTGCCAAGGATTCGTGTGTGGCCATCGGCTTAATGCCCCATTCCAAGTCCACCGTCAACGGGGATAACGGCTCCGGAAATATACGAGGCGCCGTCGGATGCCAGAAAAACCACCGTATCGGCTACCTCTTGAACACTTCCGTACCGACCTGTTGGAATGGACGCCAGAATTCCGGCCTTTGTTTCCTCTGCCAAGCCTGCGGTCATATCAGTGTCAATAAACCCAGGAGCAACGACATTAACGGTGATGCCCCTGGAACCGACTTCACGAGTCAAGGAACGTGCTGCACCAACGAGCCCGGCCTTGGAAGCTGAGTAATTTACTTGACCAGCACTGCCAAGAAGCCCCACAACCGAAGACATGAAGATGATGCGACCGCCCTTCGCCTTTAACATTCCCCGCAACACTCGGCGAGCTAGTCGGATAGATCCAATGAGATTCGTTGAAATCGTCGCATCGATGTCGTCATCAGACATGCGCATGAGCAAAGTGTCGCGAGTGATGCCAGCATTTGCCACCAGGACGTTGACAGGCCCCCATGTCTGCTCGATTTCTGAGATTGCCTGATCAATTGATTCGGAGTCACTCACATCCACGCGAACACTGTGAATTCCCTCTGGCAAGCCTGCAGATTCCTCGACGGACCCGCTGCGGGACCCGATGACGACCGTGTGTCCAGCCGCTGACAAGGCCTTGGCGGTTTCTAGGCCAATACCCCTGTTACCACCTGTCACGAATGCAATTGATGTGCCGTCCACCGGTTATTTGTCCTCTAACCGATATCCGACGCGCACCGTCACTTGAAAATGGTCCACATTGTTGTCGCGCACGTAACCGCGAACTTGATCGACTTCAAACCAGTCAACATGCTTATGCAACTCACCTGCCCGAGCTACTGCGTTCTTAATTGCTTGGTCCACAGACTCCTCGGATGTGCCAACAATTTGCGCCATGCCATAAGCACGATCAGTCACAACAACACCTCACCGTAGTTATTTTTGTCAATGGGCAGGAATGCCCACCAAGGCGTAGGCTATCGGCATGGCGCCCGAGGTTTACACCATCACACAAACCAATCGTGCCTTGAGCAATGAACAGGGTGGTCGCACCAAGAAATATCTCATCTCCATGGGTATCAGAACCGGTTGCGTATTGGCGGCCATAGTCGTCCCCGGCTGGCCCAAATGGCTCTTTATTGCCGGTGCCGTCATCCTGCCCTATCTCGCCGTTGTCATGGCAAACGCGGGCCGAGAGAACGATGAACCAGGCAGCATGGGGGTCACCGCTGTTCCGCTGCCCTCTCAGGCGCAAGCGCAGGCGCAAACTCGTGCCGGAACTCAAACACCCGGTCCATCCCAGAATGACATCATTGTGATGCCCCGCGAGATTGGCTCTCGACAAACGCCTTAGAGCAGTCATTTAGAGTTGAATCATGCTGGCCCTGCTACGTACTCCCCGCTGGATCGGGTTCACGTGTCTGGTCATCGTCGCCATCATCGGCTTTGGGCTCTTGAGTCGCTGGCAGTGGGCGCGTGCCGAAGAACATCGAATTGAACGAATCTCCATTGAACAGGGCTACGTGGTCCCCGGAAAATCGAACAACGTTAACGGACTCGACGAATTCTCACGAGTGTCAATGATTGGCAATTTTGTCCCCGAATCTACACAGTTGATTCGACAACGTCCGCTGGACGGAGGCAATGGGTACTGGGTGATGTCAGCCTTCCAGCCTCAAGACGCTCCACCGTCTAGCCTCGTTTGGATTCTGCGCGGTTGGTTGGGCGCATCCACTCAGGCAAATACCGCACCCGAAATTCCTGAAATCCTCCCAGGAAATATTCAATTAGAAGGCGTTATCAGGCTATTCGAGGTCGCAAAGGATTCGGGCGAAGGGCTTCCCATAAATGTGATCTCAGCGATGTCCACTTCGGATCTGGAGCGAAGTACGCAAATCCCAGGGTCGACTTTTCAAGACCGCGTTGTTCAAATAACAACCTCTGATCCAACCGAGGCGCTCACACTTATCCCCGTTCCTTCGGTCGACGAAGGGCAAAATATTTCCTATGCAGTGCAGTGGATTCTCTTTGCGCTCGTTGCAATCATGGGATGGTTTATCTTCTTGCGGCGCGAGGCCGCAGACGAAGCGCAGCAGAACGACCAATCCAACATCTCATTCTGACCCTGCAAATTGTGTGCGATACAACTCTGAGTATGTTGCTCCGCGCTCCATCAGTTCATCATGAGTACCTCGCTCGAGGATTTGCCCTGCAACAACTACGAGGATCTGATTGGCGCTTCTGATCGTGGAGAGCCTGTGAGCAATGACCACCGAAGTGCGACCTTCAAGAGCATTATCAAGTGCTTGGTGCACCGCACGTTCACTCTCACTATCCAGATGCGCGGTTGCTTCATCGAGGATCACGATTCGCGGCGACTTGAGCAAAAGCCTCGCTAGGGCAATTCGCTGCTTCTCGCCACCAGACAACCGGTAGCCACGGTCACCGACAACTGTGTCAAGGCCATTGGGCAGTGCTTGAATCATTGGGAGGATTTGGGCATCGGCACAGGCCGCATTGATCTCAGTGTCACTTGCATCGGGTCGAGCATAGAGAAGGTTGGCCCTTATCGTGTCGTGGAAAAGGTGCGCATCTTGTGTGACCACTCCCATGGAATCACGCAAATCCTGAGAACTTACGTCACGGATATCGATACCACCAACCAGAATCTTGCCCGATGTTGGATCGTAGAGCCGTGCAAGCAGTGCGGTGATTGTGGTTTTACCCGCCCCAGATGGACCCACCAGCGCGGTTAATGTCCCGGACGGGACTTGAAAGGAAACATTGGACAACACGGGCTCGTCGGCATCTTCCACCTCTGTTTCTGGTGACGAAGACAGTGAACTGAGGCTTACATCACTGGCACGTGGGTAGTTGAAGCTGACATCAGAGAAATTGATGTCGAGGGCGCCCGCAGGTATCTTCCTTGCATTTTCAGGTTCTTTGACCAATGGTTGAAGGTCGAGGACTTCAAATACCCTGTCAAATGAAACTAGTGCCGTCATGACGTCAACTCGAACATTCGAGAGCGCCGTTAAGGGACCATAGAGTTGAGCGAGCAGCCCCACCAGAGCTAGTAGAGTTCCCAACGAAATGGCACCCTGAATGACTAAGTTGCCACCCAATCCATAGGTAATAGCTGTCGCTAACGCGGCAACCAAGGTAAGCGCGGTGAAGAACCACCTGTTAGCCATGGCAATGCGAACTCCAACGTCGCGAACAACCGCCGCTTTTGATCCAAAGGACTCATACTCTTGCTGGGGGCGCCCAAAAAGTTTAACCAGCAGCGCGCCCGCAACATTGAATCTCTCCGTCATCTGAGTACTCATGTCAGCATTGACGGTCATTGCCTCACGGGTCATCGCCTGGAGCCTGCGGCCCATGAACCGCGCAGGAAAGAGGAACAATGGCACCAAGACGAGGGACACCAATGTTATTTGCCACGACAGCAAGAACATGGTGACAAGCACGATAACCAGCGAGATGAGGTTCCCTAACACGCCGCCGAGCGTTGAGGTGAAAGCTTGTTGCGCACCGATCACATCATTATTGAGTCGTGAAATTAGTGCACCCGTTTGCGCTCGGGTAAAGAATGCAACACTTTGAGCCTGCACATGGTCATAAACCTGTGTCCGAAGATCAAAGATCAATCCCTCACCGATTCGTGCGGAAAAATACCGACTAACCAAACCCAGACCTGCGTCGGCGACGGCAAGGACCGCAATCAATATTGCCGTCCAAGTTACGAGGGACGCGTTCCCCGGGGTAATCCCTTGATCAACGATCCGACGAAATAGCAGGGGTTGCGCCACGCTCAATAGCGAAGCAAAAACAAGTGTTATTAGGAAAAATGTAATGAGAATTTTATATGGCTTGGCATAGGTTAGAATGCGCTTGACCAGAGCTCGAGAGATCTTATTTTCTTTGACAGAACTGTCCCTCGTCAGGGATCTGTACATCTGCCATGCATTTTCCATGGACACGGAGTTACGACCCTTGCGATTGCATGAATACTGACCTGAGATCCTTGAGCCTGCGCGTCTGTGCACGTCGCTCAGCAAGCCATGGTTCCTCTCCATATGCGATATTTCTTAAAACTTGCTTCGTCTCAACGACAGCAGTAGGCAACGCAGCGCGCATGGGCTCGAGAATGCCGGTAAGACCAGCTTCGAGGTCCGCGGTGCACGAAACTGCAACACCAAGGGCATGTGCTTCGACACCTGTCATGAATCGCCCAGTTGCGCAGAATTCAAGTGCACGTGAATAACCCAGGAGCCGATAAATATGCCCCGAACCACCAAGATCTGGGATCAATCCCAGGGAAGTTTCCTTGAGTGCGAATTGTGCATCTGGCTCTGTGACGATCATGTCGCATGCCAACGCCAATTGAAAGCCCGCGCCGATCGCATAACCCTGAACGAGGGCAAAACTCAGTTGAGGCAGATCCCTCAGTGCTCGAAATGCCTCTTGATAATGCGAAATGATGACGTCGATTTCATCCTCGGGAAGTGCTGCAAGGTCAAGGAATGATGGTTGCCCTTCAATGCCCTGCGGGGTGAACATCTCGCGGTCTAAACCCGCCGAGAAGGCTTTGCCATTTCCCCTCAAAATAATGAACCGGGCATCAGTCGGTACCGCCTGGAAAATCTCGGTCAGTTGCTCCCACATCCCGGGTGACTGTGCATTGAGGTTTTTGGGGCTATCGAGTGTGATGTTGAAGGTGTCTCCCGATAGTTGCGTAACGATATTCATTGCTGCACTCCCCTTGTCGTTGTGTCCCTTAAACATATATTGATTCTTGGTTCAGGCAAGTTCCACTAATTCCGCGTAACTATCACTCCACAGATCCTCGTCACCGTCGGGCAAAATCAACACCCTCTCAGGATTCAATGCGAACACAGCCCCAGGATCATGCGTCACCAAGATTACCGCCCCTTCATAGAGGGATAACGCATTAAGCACCTCGGCCCGACTGGCTGGGTCAAGGTTGTTGGTTGGTTCATCGAGCAAAAGGACATTGGCGCCGGACACAACCAGGCATGCCAGCGCCAACCGGGTCTTTTCGCCGCCTGAAAGGACGCCGGTCAATTTATGAACAGCATCACCCTGGAATAGGAATGAACCTAGGACAGTTCTCTGCGCAGTATCGTTCAAGTGCGATCCTGCGGCTGCCATGGTTTCCCACACCGTCGCGCTCGGGTCGAGAGTCTCATGCTCCTGGGCGTAATACCCGATTACCGCACCGTGACCTAACTCGCGTGTACCTGTATCAGGCGTGTCAATACCTGCGAGAATTCGGAGCATCGTTGTTTTTCCCGCGCCGTTGAGTCCCAGGATGACAACTTTGCTCCCACGATCAATGGCTAGGTTGACGTCGGTGAAAACTTCCAGGCTGCCATAAGTCCGTGAAAGTTGACTGGCCGTAAGAGGCACCCGACCGCAGGGCTTGGGAGTTGGGAAACGCAACTTGGCCACTGCGTCTTTACGTTGTGCGACCGAGGTCTCGGACAAAAGTTTGTCTGCCCTCTTGAACATGTTTTGAGCTGCCTTTGCCTTGGTGGCTTTGGCGCGCATTTTCTCGGCCTGTTTGCGCAGAGTGTCAGCCTGTTGCTCGGCATTTCTGCGTTCTCTTTTGCGCCTACGCTCATCCACTTCGCGCGCAAGAATGTATTTGTCCCAGGACATTGTGTATTGATCGATCTCTTGTCGGTTGGCGTCCAGATGCCAAACCTTATTCACGGTATCGGCCAAGAGTTCGGTGTCATGGCTAATGACGATGAACCCACCTTCATAATTACTCAGGTATTTGCGCAGCCATCGAATGGAATCGGCGTCCAGGTGGTTTGTCGGTTCATCGAGCAACAAGACATCCGAACCACTGAACAAGATTCGAGCGAGCTCGACCCGACGCCTTTGCCCACCCGACAGGGTGCCCAATTTTTGTTCAAGGATTCGCTCAGGTAATCCGATTGACGCTGAAATTGTTGCCGCTTCAGATTCAACGGCGTATCCCCCAAGTGCCTCAAATTCGGTGAGAGCCCTGTTGTATTTAGAGCCCAACCTGTCGAATTCATCGGGTGAAATATTTGGCTCCGCCATGGATGTTGAAGCTTGATGCATTCGCTGCAGGACGTTGTCTAGTCCACGAGCACTCAGAATTCGATCTTTTGCCTTCTGCTCGGGGTCGGCAACCCGAGGGTCTTGGGGCAGGTACCCCACCGTTCCCGTGGTCTTGATCGATCCGGCGGCTGGTTGACCCTCGGCCGCCAGCACCTTGGTCAACGTGGTTTTCCCTGCACCATTTCGGCCCACCAGTCCAATACGGTCTCCCGAGTCGACGCGTAGTAGCGGCGTGGTGAGTAGCAACTCAGATCCCGCCCGCAATTCGATGTCTGTGGCCTGAATCATGGTTGGCTCAGTCTACCCGCCTTTTCCGGTGCTCAAACACCACCGACAAACGGGCAACGACATACGAGCCACGACAAACGAGTAACGGCAGAACTAAACGTTGAAACCCAAGGATCGAAGCATGTCTCGGCCGTCGTCGGTGATCTTGTCGGGTCCCCAGGGTGGCATCCAGACCCAGTTGATGCGGAAATCAGTCACGACACTATCGAGGGCGCTCCTTGTTTGATCCTCGATGACATCGGTCAGTGGGCAGGCTGCAGACGTCAAGGTCATGTCCACGGTCGCTGAGTTATTGTCATCGACGGTTACTCCGTAGACCAATCCCAGATCAACAACATTGATTCCTAGTTCGGGATCGATAACGTCCTTCATGGCCTCCAATACTTCCTCGTCGGTCGCAGCCATTAGTTCTCCTCATCTGTCTCTGATGCGTGATCGGTTAATCCCGCCTTTATACGTGCGTCTTTGAGAGCCATCCATGAAATTAGTGCGCATTTGATCCGAGCTGGGTATTTGGAGACACCTGCGAAGGCGATGGCGTCCTCGAGTACATCCTCATCAGGCTCAAGAGTGCCCTTGGATTGCATGAGTTCCATGAACGCATCTTCCAATTTACTCACCGAAGCTGCGTCTTTGCCCGCGACCAGTTCACTCATGACACTCGCGCTCGCCTGCGAAATGGAACATCCTTGTCCGACATAGGCCACGTCCAGGGAACCGTTATCACCTTTACCAACCCAGACGGTGACTTCATCACCGCATGTGGGATTCACTTGATGGCTCTCTGCCAATGCATGATCCAGTGCACTGACACCCCTCGGATTCTTGTAGTGATCAAGAATGATTTCTTGGTAAAGGTCGTCGCTCACAATCCAACCTTCTCTGACTCGGGTAAAACTCCAAAGAATTCCTGCGCCGCCACAATCGCATCAACGGCTGCATCGATATCTGCGCGGCTGTTGTACAAATAAGGGGTTATCCGAGTGGTCGCGGGCACGTCAAACCTGCGGCACGTGGGCCAAGCACAGTGATGCCCCACCCTTACCGCCACGCCGCGGGAATCCATTATGTGCCCGACATCATGTGGATGCATTCCATCGACAACAAACGAGACGGCTGATCCCCTGTCGATTGCATTGGGGGGCCCAATGATGTGAACACCGGGTAACTCATGAAGACGGTTGAGAAGATACTCGGTCAATTCATGCTCATGTTCGGCAACATTGTCCATGCCGATTTTTTCAAGGTAGCCAACGGCTGTTGCTAATGCAACGGCTTGCGCCACCATGGGCACCCCCGCTTCAAATCTTTGTGGGGCCGGCGCATAAGTACTGTGATCCATGTTCACCATCTCGATCATGGAACCACCGGAAAGAAATGGTGGCATGGCATTGAGCAGCTCACTCTTTCCCCATAAGAGCCCGATACCCGTGGGTCCAAGCATCTTGTGCCCACTCCACGCCGCAAAGTCCGCACCCGTTGCGTGCACGTTGACGGGCATGTGGGGCACCGACTGACACATGTCTACGAATCCAAGTGCCCCAACATCATGGGCCATCCGCATGATGTCCTCGATTGGATTGATTGTTCCGAGAATATTCGACTGATGTACCACCGACACCATTTTTGTGTTCTGATCAATCGGATTAGATTCCATGTCGAGGCGTCCATCCGCGGTAATGCCAAACCACTTGAGACTGGCACCCGTCTTCGCACAGACCTCCTGCCACGGGATCAAATTCGCGTGGTGCTCCATCTCGGTTACAACAATGTTGTCCCCGGGACGCAACACGAACCTTGGATCAACCTCAATTCCTTGCCGGTGCTTGTCGGTTGCGTTTGAGAATGCATAGGCAACAAGATTTATTGCCTCTGTGGCGTTCTTGGTAAACACGATTTCATCAGATGATGCTCCGACAAAACCAGCAATAGCCGCTCTCGCAGACTCATAAGCATCTGTTGCTTCCTCTGCTAAGGCGTGTGCACCGCGATGCACCGCGGCATTGGATGTTTCATAGAAAGCACGTTCGGCATCCAAGACCACAGAGGGCTTTTGCGAAGTTGCACCACTGTCCAAGTAGACAAGTGGCACTCCACGGACATTCCTTTTGAGTATTGGAAAGTCCGATCGAATCTCATCAACATTGAGAGCCATGGTGATTGATTACGCCTTCGCCACTGCGAAACGCTCATAGCCTTCAGATTCGAGAGAATCCGCCAACTCAGGACCCCCTGTTTCCACGATACGTCCATCGACAAAAACGTGAACGACATCGGGCTTGATGTAACGCAAAATCCGCGTGTAATGGGTAATGAGGAGAACGCCTGCGTCCGTTGCATCCTTGAAGCGGTTAACTCCTTCAGAAACTATTTTTAATGCGTCAACATCGAGTCCTGAATCTGTTTCATCGAGAACTGCAATTTTTGGCTGCATGAGACCAAGCTGCAGAATCTCATGCCGCTTCTTTTCACCACCAGAAAAGCCTTCATTCACATTTCGAGCAGCAAATGAGGGATCCATCTGGAGATCTGCCATGGACTCCTTCATCTCCTTGGTCCAAGTTCGAAGCTTGGGTGCCTCGCCTCGGAGCGCAGTTATAGAGGTTCGCAGGAAGTTGGAAACAGATACTCCTGGAATCTCCACGGGGTACTGCATGGCCAGGAAGAGTCCTGCGCGCGCACGTTCATCGACGGACATGGCTAACACGTCTTCGCCATCGAGGGTGATGCTGCCCGACGTCACCGTGTACTTGGGATGCCCGGCAATGACATAAGCCAAAGTGCTTTTACCCGAACCATTGGGACCCATGATCGCGTTGGTGGTTCCAGATTCAACCGTGAGCGAAACTCCACGCAGGATTTCGCTTTCTCCTGCATCGGTGATCACACTTGCATGAAGGTCTGTGATGACTAGTGAACTCATGATCTTCTACTTGCCTTTCGATTGAATCGGATTGGGGGTGGGATTGACTTCTATCGGGCTTTCAGGGTTACTCGGATCAGCGAATACGTCATAGGTCTTTACTGCTACTAGCGCAGGAAGAGTTGCCGGCACGCCAGTACGCACGTCGAAAACAGCGCCGTGGAGCCAACATTCCAACATGCATCCGTCCAACTCCCCCTCGGATAGCGCCACATCCGCATGGGAGCAGCGGTCTTCGAGGGCGAAGAAACCTTCGGACGTGTGCGCGATTACAACTGGTTCCCCTTCAATGTCGTAATGGCGCACGGTTTCGAGAGGGATATCAGACACCTGTCCAACGGTCAACAGATTAGGCATGATCGACCATGCCCAAACGAGCCTCGATCCGCTTCATGAGATTGCTTCGAAGTTCTTCGTCATTGACCTTGCTCAAAACATCCACGAAGAAACCTCGCACCACGAGATGACGTGCCACCGACTCAGGAATACCCCGAGATTGCAAATAGAACAGTTGCTCGTCATCGAACCTGCCGGTGGCGCTTGCGTGACCGGCACTCAAGACGTCGCCCGTCTCAAGTTCAAGGTTGGGAACCGAATCAGCACGAGGGCCTTCATCCAAGAGAAGGTTTCGATTGAG
>JBDQMZ010000037.1:0-6148 GCA_040261955.1 Candidatus Nanopelagicales bacterium | reverse complement strand
CAATCCGGCGCGCACGTCAGCTCAACGAATGATCAGCGCTTTGCCGCTCATTTGGGGCAAGAAGGTTGGAGCGCCTCCCGGATCAGTCATTACCCTTCACCTAACGGGACCGGAGATTATCGGTGCGGCAACCATCATGGTTAACCAAGATGGGCGAGCAGTCTTCACAGAGTTGACTGAATCCGTGGGTGATGTCGATTCAGATGTGAACTCCGTGTCCATGTCATGGCCTTCTTTTAATGATGCCTTTTGCGGGCGAGTTGAATTGGATGCGATCATGGCTAGCGCCGACCTGGTCGGGCCTCTCGCAGAGGCATTTGTTTCACAGCTACCTTCGACTCCTTGAAAGGTGATCTCCCTGCATTTTCTTCTCATGAATGAATGAGTGAATCGTTCAGGTTCCCGTGCAGAATGAGCACATAGTTGCGATTCACAGTTTTCGTTCTGAACGGCTACGAAATTATGCGTCCAGGCTTAGCGGAACTCATTAATATGCAAAATCACATGGAGGTCGTGGTCGAATATACGACCATGCAGCCATACGGCCTTTCTGCTCTTGTAGCCGCCGTTTTTTGACAACCTTCTGGCTCCAGTTCATGGGACCTAAGTCCCAACCAAAACCCCGCATTAGCCCGAGTGTGGGCCTGCGCGCACCTCTGTCATAGTTCGCAGGTGGCTACTGACGTGCGTGGAGTTTCTGGCGTACCTATCTCCACAGTTATGCCGCCCCTGATCACGCTGTGGATCGTGTGGGGCTCCACATATATGGGTATCGCGCTGGTCGTCCAATCCATGCCCCCGTTGGTAGGTGCTGGGACCCGATTCCTCGCAGCAACCGCTCTATTGGCCACATTCGTGGCAATTTTCAAAGGCGTGGGCACGTTTCGAATGTCCTGGGCGCAATTTCGTGGTGCTTCATTGCTGGGCGTGGTGATTCTGGGAGTGGGGATCGGCATCGTTTCTCTCGCCGAGCGATACGTTCCCTCGAGCATTGCAGCTCTCGTGGTCTCAGTCCTGCCATTGTGGATCATCATTTTCCGAGTTCACGCGGGTGATCGCCCCTCGCGCCTGACTCTGACTGGCGTAGGCGTTGGCCTCGTTGGCCTTGCACTCATGCTCCTGCCCGGCGGCACTCAGGCAGTTGGCGACGCAAACGCAACCGAGGTTGCCCTATGGACTTTCGCAATCGCTTGCGGCAGTTTTTCTTGGGCCTTCTTTTCGTGGCGGTCAACAAGGTATGCGCAGCCAGACAACCCACTCGTCACGAGTGTGGTCGAAATGTTTTCTGCAGGACTGGCTCTCGTCCTCGTGGGCATGATCATGGGTGAAAGTTGGGACTCGGCCACTATCACGGCATCCTCATGGGGCGGCTGGATTTTTCTTGTCTTTGCTTCAGCTATCGCCTACTCAGCATATGTTTGGCTGATCGGTCACGCACCCATGTCACTGGTTTCGACATACGCGTACGTGAATCCAGTAATAGCGGTGCTCCTTGGATTTTTCATCCTTAAAGAGTCAATCACAACGGATGTCGTTCTGGGACTCACCATTGTTGTCGGCGGCGTCGTGCTGGTTGTCTCAGGAGAGAGACGGCCCACTAAACCAGGCCGGACAAAACGTCAATAACTCGATCATTGGCCTCGGGCTCTGCAACCGTGATGCGCAAACCCTCGTTTGGGAACGGACGAACTGACAACCCAGCTTGCTCTAGTGATTCGTAGACTTCAGCGGTCTTCTCATTGAGTCGAAGCCAGATAAAGTTCGCGTAACTTTCCTCCGGAGTCCAACCTTGGGCACGTAACGCAGCAAGTACCCGTGCGCGCTCTTGTTGTACAAATTCAACTCGCTCCATAAGTTCAGCTTCCGCATTCAAAGCCGCTATGGATGCAACTTGCGCAAGTGTGGAAACACCAAACGGCAGTGCAGTTTTTCTTAATGCGGCGGTAATGCGCTCCTGAGCAAAGGCGTACCCGACACGTAATCCGGCCAGACCATACGCTTTTGAAAACGTTCGAAGCACAACAACATTGGGGTGCTCCTGATACAGCCTGACTGAGTCCGAGCGCAACTCTTCAGGCAAATATTCAACATAGGCTTCATCCAGAACAATGGTTATTTCCGGTGAAACAGATTGAATGAAATTCTCAATGTCTTGGGCTGACGAAATTTGCCCCGTTGGGTTATTTGGTGAGCAAATGAAAATAACTCGGGTGTGATCCGTGATTGCCGCTTTCATTGCCTCAAGGTCATGTGATTCATCAGCCGCCAAGGGGACTTGAACACTTGTGGCTCCGGCAATTTGAGTCCAGATTGGGTAGGCCTCGAAACTGCGCCATGCGTATATAACTTCATCGCCCGGACCTGCTGCGGACTGAATGATCTGTCCGCAGAGTGCAACACTGCCTGTTCCCAGAGAAATATGCTCACTTGGAACTGAAAACCGCTCAGATATGGCTGCGATTAATTCGGCTGAACTTGGATCTGGGTAGCGGTTGATTTCAGGCAATGCCTGGGCGATCGCGGCGGTAACACTTGGCAGCGGGTCATGATGGCTCTCATTACTACTCACTTTAAATGTGGTGACGCCGTGAACAGGCTTGGGTCGTGCACCCGCTTTGTAGTCAGGGATGCTGTCAATATCTGGGCGCAGTCGCGGAATGTTGTCAGCCACCTGCACAACTTAGACCGTGATCACTCCGCCTGCAGCAGGGAACCTGCATAGTCCGGGACATAATTATTAAGCTCGCGAGGCGGCCGTTCATATCCGCGTGCTGCTGGTCGCTCCGGGATATCAAGTTCGGGCGGCGACGCGGAGTAGTAATCAACACTGGAAAGAAAGTGTTGCATCGAGTTGATTCGTGCTCGTCGTTTGCAGTTTGCCTCCACGACAAACCACGGGGAGTCAGGCAGATCGGTGTGCACGAGCATTTCGTCCTTCGCCTGGGAGTAGTCCTCCCAGCGACTGATCGACTCCAGATCCATGGCTGAAAGTTTCCAACGGCGCATGGCATCCTCATGCCGAGACTTAAAACGTCGTTCCTGTTCGTCGTCAGAAATGCTGAACCAATATTTGCGCAAAATGATGCCATCCTCGATCAACATGCGTTCAAAGATTGGGGCCTGCTGCAGGAACTGTTGGTATTCAGCTGGTGTACACAGGCCCATGACTTTCTCAACCCCAGCCCTGTTGTACCAGGACCGATCAAAGAATTTCATCTCACCTGCTGACGGTAAATGTTTCACGTAGCGCTGGAAATACCACTGGGTTCGCTCCCGCTCTGTTGGAGCGGGCAGGGCAACAATGCTGGCTTGACGTGGATTCAAATACTGAGTGAATCGTTTGATTGTTGAGCCTTTTCCTGCAGCGTCACGACCTTCAAACAGAATCACAACTCGCTTGCCCTCAAGATGCACCCACTCTTGGAAGTTGACGAGCTCCGCCTGAAGCCGCGCCAATTCTTCTTTATATATGCCCTTAGGAATCTTTATCGGCGTCACCGATTCACTCACGGGACCATCGATAAGTGCGTTTGTTGATTCACTCACCTGACCAGATTAGCCATGTAAAACCAATTTCTCCCCTCAGCGACTCAACAGATGAGCAATTTTTGGGTACCCTGAGCACGTGACATTGCGGCGGAGAGTACTCATTGGTTCGGGCGTAGGGCTCGGGCTAATCATAATTGGCTTCCTCATTGTGGTTTTCCAGTTCTCATCTGTCTCTGGCAAACAAAATACCCTCGACACCACGCTGAATCCGGCGGCCCAAATGGCCGATTCACTGCTGCTCGCTCAAACAGCATCATCCGGTGACCTTTCCGACTACGTTCTCACCGGTTCAGAGGAAGCTCTTGCCAGCTATCAAAGTTCAATCTCCACCACAAACTCGTTGAGTGACTCATTGATCAAGATATTTGGTGAAGAAAATCCTGCACTCATTGCTCTGGTTGAGAGCTCCGCTGCTGCTGAAAGAGCGTGGATTAGTGCGGATGCCCAACCAACCTTGGATGCAATGGCCGATGGAAAAACAACAAAAGCTGCACGTCTCACAAATAAGCCTCGGGCTTGGAACACATTTGATGCGATGATTGATGCCACCTCGGAATTACAGGCTGAAATCGAAGTTCAACGCGCTAATGCAGTCAGCGATGTTGCTGGGTCCGCGCGAACGCTTGGTGTGTTTTTGATTCTCGGCGGCATTGCGCTCATTGGGATATTCCTGGCATATTTCATATTCCTTCAACGCTGGGTGATTTTCCCTCTCATGGATATTCGTAAAGATCTTCAACTTGCAACACGCGACCCTGCGCATAAACATCCCATTGAGCCCGTTGGACCGTCAGAACTCAATACCCTCGCGAAAGATGCTGAGAGCCTTCGACGCAAACTTGTCACGGAAATCGATGAAGCAATGGCCGCACGCAAAGGCCTCCAGCAGGATGCCCCTCTCGTTGCTGCCGTGCGCGCTGAGATGCAGGTTGACACGCGAATTCATTGCCCCGGTGTTGCTATTGCGGGTCTTGCTTCAAGTGCAGAAGGTGTACTCGCTGGCGATTATTGGGATTACATTCCATTGGATGAAAATCGCGTCGCACTTGTTATTGCCGATGTCTCCGGCCACGGACCTTCGGCCAATGTGGTCGCACTTCGGGTTCGCGCCATTATTAAAGCCTGTCTCGAGAACAACGGGTCAATTGCCGAATCAATTGAGCTCGCTGCTCGATCCACAGCGCGCGACGAACATTTCGTAACAGCCATTCTCATGGTCGTCGACACAGAGAAAAACATTTTGCAGTGGATTAATGCTGGGCACCCCGCCGCTATCGGAGTCGATCATGACAAGGAACAGTTTTACCTTGATCCCACCGGTCCACTCATTTCTTCGCTCGGCGGCGACTGGGAGGTCAAGGAACGCCCATTTGTCCCCGGGGACGTAATTCTGGGGGTCACCGACGGCTTTCTTGAGGGCCAGTCCACACCTGACTCAGATTCCGACACTGAAAGTGCGGCGATTGCCCGAGTCGTGCGGGGACTGGATGCCCCTGTTCGGCAACACCCTGAGGAGATCGTGCAGCGGCTCGTGTCCCACTTCCGGGAAATTTCCCCTCGCTGGCGCAGTGATGACGTCACGGTGGTTGCTATGAGCAGGTTGAGCTGAGCAGGTTGAGCTGAGCAGGTTGAGCTGACCTGCTCAAGAAACAAGCCTGAGCAGGTTGGGTTGAAGGCCAAAATCCCCTCCATGGCACACTGTCACTATGCGAAAAATTACTAAATCAAGCCTCCTCGCCCTCCTAGCAACCGCTCTCATCGTTCCGATTGCTTCCCCCGCACAAGCCGCAAAACTGAAGAACCCGGCTCAGAACCTCAAAGGCACGGTCATTCAAGATGACCTCTTTGGCTTGCACGTCACCGATGTTCAATTCGGTGCGTGGCCATCCGTGAACTTTGGTTCCATCCGCCTGTGGGATAACGACACGGCTTGGGCCAATATTGAAACGTCAAAAGGTGTTTTCAATTGGACTGCGCTGGATAATGCAGTTGCCACTGCAGAATCCAAAGGGGTCACAGACATCCTCATGGTTTTAGCTGGAACCCCAGCTTGGGCTACCGATCAACGTAACGCGGCTGCACTTCCGCGACCCGACGCTTCAGGCGTTCCGCGCGATATGAATGACTGGAATGACTGGGTTCGTGCAGTCGCAACTCGCTACAAAGGCCGCATCACCAGTTACCAGCCTTGGAATGAAGCAAACCTCTCCACATTCTTCACGGGCACCCCGCGTCAAATGGCCGACATGACAAAAAGCACCTACGACATCGTACGTAGCATTGACCCCAAGGCCACGATCGTTGCTCCCAGTACTGGCACACGGCTAGGTGGGCCATTTAAAAAGTTCTATCCCGCCTATCTCGCTGAGTTGAAAAAAATGAATTGGCCGGTTGATGCATGGTCGGCACATACTTATCCAGCATCCTTGGGTGACACGAACGATCGTCAGGATTTGGCTAATTCCTGGATTTCCTACTTAAAAGCAGCTGGCGCACCAGATCTTCCGCTGTGGGATACCGAGAGCAACTACGGACTTGCTGGTCCCGGACCGAGTAATCCCGATCAGGATATTGAAGGCACCAAAGCCGCCAATCTCGT
>JBDQMZ010000036.1:0-3251 GCA_040261955.1 Candidatus Nanopelagicales bacterium | reverse complement strand
TCCCACTCCGGTCACAGCACCATGGCAATCACAAGCGCCGCAACTATCTCACCCGACCCCGTGGCTAATGTCACGATGCGGGACGGCGCTTGTGATTGCCATGGTGCTGTGACCGGAGTGGGAAATGGGACGTCTGAACTCGTAATCATGATGGGAGTTGACACTGAGTCGGATTCTAAACTTGCACTAGCGGGCTGTTGCAACTCTGCCGATTTCTCAGGTGATGCACATGAAGTTAGGGCCATGAGCACAACCCCGAATCCAGCGAGAAGTCGGACGCTTTGACGCCTGAACATTCGCCGACTCATGGACACCGCACCATTATCAGTATTTGCTCGCATTTGTTCCCGATACCTTGTCGGTATCGACCGACAAAGTGTCAGGCATTGAATTTGCTTCATTCATATTGTTTGCGCGTGAACTCATCTGTGGCAACTCCAAGGAGTGGAGTGCGCATCGTCTCAACGATTGCAGCACTCTTCCTCACATTGGGATTTGGCCTGGGCCTGGCGTCGGAATCGACGGCTGCAACCACGAAACAGGGTGGCAAAACCCTTTCTGTGAAACCCGCAAAAAATCTATCCCCTGTCAGTGCAAACGTGACCATAAAGGGCAGAGGTTTCGATCCTCGGGTGGGGATTTATGTTGCCCTATGCCAAACACCCCCCAAGAATTCCAAGGTTGCGCCTGGGCCGTGCGGTGGCGGAATCAACATGAGTGGCGCCAATCCTGCCTCGGCTTGGATTTCTTCCAATCCACCGTCATATGGCAAAAGCCTGGCGGTCCCATTCAAAAAGGGTGGCTCCTTCAAAGTCAAATTAACAATCAATCCAATGATTGGTGAGCTCGATTGCCGCACGACTTCGTGCTCCATTGTTACTCGCGCTGATCACACGCGCCCGAATGAACGCACCTCTGATGTAGCAGTGCCCGTCACTTTCAGCAAATAGCAATAAACCCAAAAAATCCATTTACAAAGGAGAAGGATGTACAAGAACACTCGCCTCACAATCCTGACCAAACTCACCATTGGAGTTGCAGGCATTGCATTGCTTGGCACCGCAACCGCTTCGGCGCAGGACGCATACAACACCACCGTCGCCGGGTATAACAACATGACACCGCTTGTTGCATTGGCTTCCAGTTCCGTCCAGCCAATTGTTGCAACAAACCTCCCCGCCAACGTTGGTCTTTACGCACTCCATTGCGCGATCCCGGCAAATCCACGGAGTGCACCAACTCTGTGCGATAACTCTGCTGATTCGGTGGTCTATATTCCTGCCGCCACAGAAGCACGTGCAACAGTTAATTCGAATATCAAAGTCAATGGCGAGTTCTACGGCGTAAATCCCAATCCACAGATGGGTGCGACACCACCTGCTTCGGTTGATTGCCGCGTGCAGGTCGCTCCTGGTATGGGCTCCTGCGCTGTCTACATTCTGGGCGCCGGACGTGAGAGTGCAAACCCTGCTTACATGCGCATTTTCCCCACAATGTTTACGGCGGTGAAGGCTGATCGCAAGACCGATCAGGTAAAAGTCACTCCCAAGTCTGGAGCAAAGATCACAGCTAAGCCAGTTGCTTTCTCCGCAACGACGACATCGGGGCTTCCCGTTTCCATTCTGAGTGACAATTGCTCAGTGACCGACGGCAAGCTCAGTGCCCTGACAGATACAGGTACATGCACCGTCACCCTGACCACCACCGGCGGAAAGAACTACAAGCCGCTAGTCAAGAAAATTAGTTACTCACTGGGCTAAAAAATCACAAGGACGAATGCTGCGGGATCCATCATGGGTCCCGCAGCAGCTTTTTATAGTCGGGTTAATCCGTGGTCGATAAAGGCCATGACGGCATCCGCCTCGGCATGTGCCTTGGCCCCCTGATTTTCAATGCGATTGATGGCGGCGTCGGTGACCCCCCAGATGAATGAGGACATCTGGCGAACATCATCCACAGAAAGTTCCGTCAATGCCTCTGACAGGGGGGCGATCAACTCTCTGTGCATCCCCTGCACCTGAGCCCTTCGAGCCGGAGGAAGCTCAACTGATCCAGCAGATTTCACCAGTGCGTGACGACCCTGCTCCACGTATTCGAGAACACCTGTCACCCAAGCGGCAATGCGACCCATGGGCTCAGCAATTGCATTCACGGCCGGGGTAATTTCATCGACCCACAGGGCCATTTCATCGACGAGGACATCGGCGATCAGATCGGCTGCGCTCCCGTAATACTCGTAAACGGCGGAACGTGACAGTCCAACTTCTTGAGCAACTTGGGCAACCGTGAAGGTCTTGCCTTCCTGCATCAGTTGAGCTGCGGCGGCCAGTAGACCATCCCTGCGCGCTTCCCTGTGCTCTGCAATGGTGCCAGCTGAAATTTTGGGCATGTCCCTATTGTGCAGCAAATCCTGCAATGAACAACATAAGCAACCCTTGACCATGGCAAGGCACTGTTTTCCCAACAGCATTTGTTATGGTTCTCCTAGTGCTGGGGAGGCCTCCCCGAGTCGTCGACCAGAGGGTCCGTGGCGAGCACCTCGTGAAAAAACCGAGAAATAACTCAAAGAGCCACCTCTATCGCGTTATGGACAGGCTCGGCATTTGCCTGTCCAGTGCGGAAAGGTCCACATGACTAGTTTGCGCATTGCCCTACAAGAGCGGGTGATTATTGCCGATGGCGCCATGGGAACCATGTTGCAAGCGGCAGATCTAAGCCTTGATGATTTCGAAGGGCACGAAGGTTGCAATGAGATCGTCAACATTACGCGTCCCGAGGTTGTAGCTGAGATTCACCGCGAATACTTCGCAGCAGGCTCTGATGCCGTCGAGACCAATACTTTCGGCTGCAATTGGGCCAATCTTGCTGAGTACGGCATCGAGGACCGCATTTATGAACTCGCTTTTGCCGGGGCGCAAATTGCGCGCACCAGCGCCGACCAATTCAGCGCAGAGAGCAAAACCGGACCTAAGTATGTCCTTGGTTCACTGGGTCCTGGCACCAAGCTGCCATCCCTTTTACATACCACCTACGAGCACCTCAAGCAGGCCTACAGCGAGGCAAGCCAAGGCCTGATTGACGGCGGCGCCGACGCACTTCTGATTGAAACAACTCAGGATTTGCTCCAAGCCAAGGCAGCCATCAACGGCGCCCGCGAGGCGATCGAATCAGCTGAACGCGACATCCTGCTGATAGCTCAAGTGACAATTGAGACCACGGGCACCATGTTGATGGGTTCAGAAATCGGTGCG
>JBDQMZ010000035.1:0-2608 GCA_040261955.1 Candidatus Nanopelagicales bacterium | reverse complement strand
GTTCTGGTGAGTGTCGATGAACTGCCTTCGGTCATCGTCTCAATACGAGGGTTTTAGAGCCTGAAAACTATTGCACATGAACTAGCGGCGATTCATCCACTGGCGGGCGCGTAGGCTGTGGGGGTGTCAGCCAGAACAGTAGCCCTTGTCACCATGGGCTGTGCCCGCAACGAAGTCGACTCTGAAGAACTTGCTGGTCGTCTTGTTGCCGATGGCTGGACGATTGTCCATGACCCTGCCGACGCTGAGGCCGTCATGGTGAACACGTGCGGATTTGTCGATGTTGCCAAAAAGGATTCCATTGATGCGATTTTGGCTGCTGCGGACCTGAAAGGCGATCACGCGGACGGTGACACCGGGTCCAAGAACGCCACACAAGCGGTTGTGGCCGTGGGCTGTCTGGCACAGAGGTATGGCAAGGAGCTGGCCGAGAATCTTCCTGAGGCTGATGCGGTCCTCAGTTTTGACGACTATCCCAATATTTCAGCTCGTCTTGAGGCGATTCTTGCGGGCGAAGTCATCTCGCCGCATTCACCCACTGATCGGCGCACACTATTGCCCATAACCCCTGTTGATCGCGTGCAGTCACAGACGTCAATTCCGGGGCATGGTGATGCTCGAGGAGGGAGCGAAACAGATCTCTCCGCTTTGGGCCTCTCGGCTTTGGGGTGGCAGCCACCAGTTCTCAGGCAACGACTTGAGCGTTCTCCAGTGGCACCTGTGAAGTTGGCCTCGGGCTGTGATCGACGTTGCACTTTCTGCGCTATTCCATCGTTTAGGGGCTCATTCATTTCCCGGCCTCCTGCTGATGTCGTGGCCGAAGTTGCCTGGTTGGCAGGTGATGGTGTGGGTGAAGTTGTTTTGGTGAGTGAGAACTCCACGTCCTATGGCAAGGATCTGGGGGATCTCAGGCTTCTCGAGTCATTACTGCCTGCAATCGACGAGGGGACATCTATTGGTCGCCTGAGAGTGGCATACCTGCAGCCGGCGGAGGTTCGGCCAGATCTCATCAAAGTCATGGCGCAGACGGCTGTCGTTGCGCCGTATTTTGATTTGTCTTTTCAACATGCATCTCCCTCCCTTCTCAGGCGGATGAAGCGATTTGGCGGCGAGGAAGCATTTCTGGATTTGATTGCCTCAATCCGTGAGCTTGCGCCCACTGCGGGTATTCGTAGCAACGTCATCGTGGGATTCCCTGGCGAGACCCAGGAGGATTTTGACACCCTTCTTCGATTCTTGGAGCGTGGACGCCTTGATGCCGTGGGCGTTTTCGGTTACAGCGATGAAGAAGGCACAGAGGCATTTGACTTTGAACCCAAGGTGGCTCCTGAAGTGATCGCAGAACGTGTCAAGCGCACACAGGATCTTGTCGACGAACTGATGGCGCAGCGCGCTGAGGATCGCATCGGCGAAAAAGTCAACGTCATTATCGAGTCCATCGAATCTGACAGTGGTTTTGCCATTGGTCACGCCGGACACCAAGGGCCGGACGACGCAGAAACCCGGGTGATACTCGGAGGCGTGGACTGCGAAGTAGGTCAATTTGTTGAATGCATTGTGATTGATGTTGAAGGCGTGGATCTCATCGCAGAGCCGATTACGGGATAGTCCAATCATGGAACCGCGCAGGGAACCGCACGTTGATCATGTTGCCGATCAGGCGACTACAACGAGTGTGTGGAATATTGCTAACGCATTGACATTGGTGCGCCTGCTCGCGGTGCCTCTCCTAGTGTGGCTCTTAATTCAACAGACCGAGGTAGATCGAAATGTGGCCGCAGTTGTTTTTGTCGCAGCTTCCCTGACTGATCTTGTCGATGGATTTGTTGCGCGCAAATATGGTTTGATCACGAATTTCGGCAAGATCGCAGATCCCATCGCGGACAAATTCCTCACGGGGGTTGCCCTGATTGGGCTTTCCGCGCTGGACCTACTGCCATGGTGGGTGACGGGCGTAATTGTTTTCCGTGAAGTTGGCGTGACCCTCTTGCGTTTCTGGGTGATTCGACGTGGGGTCATCAGTGCTTCGCGTGGAGGAAAAGCTAAAACCTTGGCTCAAACAATTGCCATCACAATGTTCCTCATTGCACCGCCAGTTACTTTTGAATACACCAGTGTCTGGGATGGATTTAAGTTTGTGGCCATGGGAATTGCCGTTCTTTTAACCCTTTGGACGGGCGCGGAATATGTTCAGAAAGCGCTCCGGCTGCGAGTTACGGCGAACCGATGACAACTTCGGGGAATGTTGATCAACTCGCTCACGACCTTGTTCGAAAATTGATCGAAAGTGACAGGACCTTCTCCACTGCCGAGTCCCTCACGGGCGGACTTATTTCGGCGGCGATCACGTCAGTGCCGGGTTCATCTGAAATTTTTTGTGGGGGCATCGTCGCCTACAGCGTGGCCGTGAAGGTTGATCTTTTAGGCGTTTCCCAGGGCGATCTTTCCCATGGTGTTGTATCTGAACAGGTTGCTGGAGCCATGACTCGAGGCGCCATGAAGGCAAGTGGATCAGACCTAGCAGTTTCGTGCACGGGCGTTGCTGGGCCAGGACCTCAAGATGGCATAGCGTCTGGAACCGTTTGGGTGGCCTGTGCGTCCAAATCTC
>JBDQMZ010000034.1:0-7531 GCA_040261955.1 Candidatus Nanopelagicales bacterium | reverse complement strand
TGTGGGTAGAGCGCGTAGTTCTGGAACACCATCGCAATATCGCGATCCTTGGCGGCGAGATTAGTAACATCGCGATCGCCGATATAGAGGGTGCCATCGGAGATTGGTTCAAGACCCGCGAGCATGCGCAGACTTGTTGACTTGCCACAGCCTGAGGGGCCCACGAGGACGAGAAACTCGCCCTTTTCAATCGTGAGGTTCAGGTGGCTGACGGCGGGCTTATCGCCGCCGGGGTAGAGCAGGGATACATCATCAAAGCGAACTGATTCAGTCATTGTTGTGCCTCTCACCGGCAGGAACGTGCCGGACGATCCGAGTAAGTAGGAGGGTTGCGGTGTGAAAGTTTTTGAGTCAGGGACTCACTCAATTTTCATATGAAATTGTGGGCCGAGCCTACTTTGGACGCTCGGACCGTGATGGGCAAATGCCGATAAATGGTGAATCCGGGGGCGCGATATCAAATTGTTAATCGTTACATGGCTCTGTTACATGGATTTGACTTGCATTCGCGGGGGCTTCTGAGGGACGATGGAAGCGTTTACTTTCGCGGGGGATTCATCTCAAGTGAACCCGCCAAGATTATGTGATCGTGAACCGAAAACCCGAGTTGGGGACCTCCCTCGACTTCGTGCTCAACAAGGAGAATCCATGACCGCATTGAAGCGGCGCCGTGGAGCAGCAGTTCTCGCCGGCGGTGTGGCAGCAGTGATGTTGCTCGCAGCTTGCTCGAGCGATAGCTCTACAGAAGACAGCGCGACCGAAGAAACAGCAAGCGCCAGCGAAGAAGCAACAGCCGAAGAAGGCACTGATGTTGCAGCTGGTTGCGAAGCGTACTCACAGTACATGGGCAACGAGGGTGCATCAGTCAGCATCTTCACCTCAATCCTGCCTCCAGAGCAGGGTCTATTCGAAGAATCGTGGAGCGAGTTCGAGTCCTGCACGGGCATCGACATCGTCTACGAA
Organism: Candidatus Nanopelagicales bacterium; assembly: GCA_040261955.1. Taxonomy (GTDB): domain Bacteria; phylum Actinomycetota; class Actinomycetes; order S36-B12; family S36-B12; genus UBA4592. The sequence goes on along the minus strand of JBDQMZ010000034.1, from coordinate 6,568 downwards.
GGAAGCGATCAGTTCGAAGCGCAGCTTCCAACGCGTATCGCTGGCGGAAACGCACCAGACATCGCATTCATCCCACAGCCAGGTTTGCTTGCCAAGCTTGTTGCTGATGGTGGACCAGTTCCTGCATCAGAAGGCACAGTTGCCAACGTTGATCAGTACTGGAACGCAGCATGGAAGAGCTACGGCACCGTCGATGGCACCTTCTACGCAGCTCCTCTCGGTTCCAACATGAAGTCATTCGTGTGGTACTCACCAAAGACATTCGCAGCCAATGGCTACACCGTCCCAACAACATGGGATGAACTGTGGGCACTCTCAGACCAGATGGTCGCCGATGGCGTTAAGCCATGGTGTGGTGGCATCGAGTCCGGTGGCGCAACGGGTTGGGCAGCAACAGACTGGCTCGAGCAGATCATGCTCCGCATGTACGGTGGCGAGGTCTACGACAAGTGGGTCAACCACGAGATCCTGTTCGACTCACCTGAGGTCACAGCAGCTATGGACGTCCTCGCAGGTTGGATGAAGAACCCTGACTACGTCAACGGTGGCTTCGGCAACGTCCAGACAATCGCAACAACAGCATTCCAGGATGCTGGTGGCCCGATTCTCGCTGGCGAGTGCGGCATGCTTCAGCAGGCTAGCTTCTACGCAAACTTCTGGGGTAACTTCCAAGAAGGTGCAACAGTTGGTGTCGATGGCGATGCATACGCCTTCTACCTCCCCGCAATGGATGACGCAGTTGCTCCGCAGCCCGTCGTCGGTGGTGGCGAGTTTGTAGCAGCGTTCGCTGATCGTCCAGAGGTTGCTGCAGTGCAGACCTACCTCGCATCACCTGAGTTCGCAACCAGCAAGGCATCACTCGGTACCTGGGTCTCCGCAAACAGCGGTGTTCCATTGGATACCTATGCAGAAGGCTCAATCGATCAGCTCTCGGCTCAGTACTTGACCGACCTGACCGGAACCTTCCGTTTCGATGCATCTGACCTGATGCCAGCAGCTGTTGGTGCAGGCGCAGAGTGGACCGAAATGACCGCATGGTTCGCCGAGGACAAGCCAACGGCTGAAGTTCTCAAGGCAATCGATGCTGCTTGGCCTGCTTCCTAATTAGGGCGGATCAAGTAGTTCGATAAAAAGTTAAACAATTGAAACTGCCGGAGTGACTTAGCAATTTGCTAATAAGCACTCCGGCAGTTTCAATTTCTGAAACAATTCGTAGGTTGTTGTGAATACAAAGAAGGGATTGTCGTGGAAGAAGTCCTCAACGGATTACCCAAACTCGGTAGCGCCGCAACTGCTATCGGTTTGTTCCTGGCCGTCCTGTTGATTTTGTTCTTCATTGGTGCTCGCTTCCGCGGACGCTTGCAAGGTCCCGTTGCGATTCTGGTTTTCCTTGGTCCCGCACTCATCTTGGTAACCATGGGCTTGATCGTTCCTGCATTCAGAACTATTTATGGCAGCACACTTGACGCTAACCAAGAAGAGTTCGTTGGTTTGGACAACTATGCGTGGATTTTTGACACGCAACAAGGTGTCCTCATTAATACGATTCTCTGGATTGTGATTGCACCCATTGCATCCACTGCACTCGGCCTCACTCTCGCATTGCTTCTTGATCGCATGCGCAGGGAGTCCGTTGCCAAGAGTTTGATCTTTATGCCGATGGCAATCTCATTCGTAGGCGCCAGCATTATCTGGGGACTGATGTACGAGTACCGAGATCCCGCTAAAGAACAGGTTGGTTTGCTCAGCCAGGTCGTTATGTGGCTCGGAGTCGACGATCCCCCCAACTGGATTTTGTGGCAACCTTTCAACAACTACTTGCTCATGGTCATCATGGTCTGGATTCAGGTCGGTTTTGCCATGGTTGTTCTTTCTGCTGCAATCAAGAACATCCCGGCTGACGTTGTTGAGGCAGCCGAACTTGACGGCGCAGTTGGCTGGAAGCTGTTCAGCCGCGTCACCATCCCCATGATTCGCGCCACTTTGATTGTTGTTCTCACCACGATCATGATCGCGGTTCTCAAGATCTTCGACATTGTTCGAACCATGACCAACGGAAACTTTGGCACTCAGGTGGTCGCTAACGAGATGTACGCGCAGTCGTTCGTCCAATTCAATCAAGGCCATGGAAATGCCCTAGCGGTTGTCCTGTTCATCGGGGTGGTGCCGTTGATCATCTACAACGTGGTACAACTACGAAAGGAGCGTGCAATCCGATGAGCGTTGAAGCCCCGGAGTTTGTCATCCTCCCAGAACCTGAAGAGGGTAAGAGCAGCGTTACTGAAGCTGCTCGTCGCAAGTTGAGTAGCCCGTGGGCTGTTCTCGTTGTAGTGATTATCACGGTGTTGTGGACCATCCCAACGGTTGGTTTGCTCATAACGTCATTTCGACCGGCAGCAGATGCGCAGAACACCGGGTGGTGGACGTTTTTCCGCAACCCTGCGGTGACGTTCTCCAACTACGCTGAGGTCATCACCGGTGGTAGTAATGCCGCCATCGGTATTACGCCATATTTCTTTAACTCATTTGCCATTGCAATTCCGGCTGCGATCTTTCCCCTGGTGTTGGCGAGCATGGCTGCCTACGCCATCGCTTGGGTGCCATTTAAGGGATCGACCTTAATTTTCTTTGGCATTTTTGCTTTGCAGGTTGTCCCTCTCCAGATGGCCCTGTTGCCCTTGCTTCAGATGTTTAATCTTGGGTGGAGCATCGGAGACATTCCGATTTTCCCAGACCTGAACAAACCAGGTTCGAATCAGTCGCTCTTGGCGGGCACCTATATTCCACTCTGGATTGCTCACACCATGTTCGCTTTGCCTTTAGCCATCTTCCTGTTGCACAACTTCATGGCTCAACTCCCACGTGACCTCATGGAAGCCGCCAGGGTTGATGGTGCAGGACACTTTCTGATTTTCCGCAAAATCGTTCTTCCGCTGTCCGTGCCGGCCATTGCATCTTTTGCAATCTTCCAGTTCCTGTGGGTGTGGAATGACCTGCTCGTTGCGATCACCTTCGCGGGAGGCACTCCAAACGTTGCCCCTGTGACGAGTTACTTGGCCAACCTCAAGGGCACCTATGGTGCGCAATTGCACCTGACTACTGCTGGTGCATTTATTGCGATCATTGTTCCGTTGATTGTGTTCTTCTCGCTGCAGCGCTTCTTTGTTCGCGGGTTGCTGGCGGGCTCAGTCAAGGGATAGCTCCAAGGGATGACTTCAAACGATAATCTTGCAATATGACATCTCATTGGCGTAGTTTCGATGGCCTAAACATCCCTGCAGACTTCGCTTTGGGTGTTGCTACATCCTCATGGCAGATCGAAGGCGATGTTGCCGGTCGTGGATTGTGCAACTGGGATGAGTTCAGTGCGATCCCCGGCAAGATCGTCGATGGTGCAACGGGTGAACCGGCGTGCGACCACGTCAATCGTTTGGATGAGGACCTGGACCTTCTGGCATGGCTCGGTGTTGACACGTATCGGTTCTCAATCAGCTGGGCCCGGGTCATCCCGGGCGGCGTGGGTGAGTTATCTCAATCCGGTCTTGATTTCTACGACAGGCTTGTCAATGGCCTGATCAAGCGGGGAATCAAACCAGTTCCAACACTGTTTCACTGGGACACTCCATCCGAGTTAGAGCACAACGGTGGTTGGTCAAACAGGCAAACGGCATACCACTTTGCCCAATACGCCCGTGCCATGGCGAATCACTTTGGTGATCGCATTGGCCAGTGGGCAACACTCAACGAGCCATGGTGTTCAGCATTCCTCGGTTACTGCGCAGGCTATTTCGCACCCGGTCGAACTGAGGAGGGCGTGTCACTTGAAGCGGCTTACAACCTGATTCTTGGCCACGGCCTCGCTGTGAATGCCATGCGTGAAGTGGGAGCTACGAACATCGGAATAGTGCTTAACATCATTCCGTGTGTTGCAGACACTCCAGACATGGAAGCACAAACGCGACATATCGATGGAATGCAAAACAGAATTTTTCTCGACCTGTTAGCTGGCAATGGTGTTAGTGCCGAAATTCGTCAGTCCTGCGCCTCGATAACAGACTGGGCATTCGTCCGCGATGAAGACAATGTTGTTCTCAGCACGCCGCTCGATTGGGTGGGGGAGAATTACTACACAATTAATCGCGTCGCAGCCGCGGGTTCGAGCGACATTGTTGCCATTGGTCAGGACACCAGCATGTTTCCAGCCTGCCCTCCGGTGAGCTTCAAGCCCCGCGGTGAGTTGACCGACATGGGCTGGGAAATAGTGCCCGAGGGCCTGCTCATGGCGCTGCAGCAAATTGCGCAAGCTCTCCCAGGCGTGCCCATCTGGGTCTGTGAAAACGGCATGGCAGCGCCCGATGATCTTGACGACCAAGGTCGAATCGCATACCTCAAGTCGCATATTGCTCAAGCCGTTGCTGCCCGTGATCATGGCATCGATATTCGGGGATACTTCGCCTGGAGCCTGATGGACAACTTGGAATGGGCATCGGGATGGACCAAAAAGTTTGGAATGGTCAGGGTCAACCCTGAAACGGGTGAGCGCACCCCCAAAGCCAGTGCGCGCTGGTACAAGGAGTTGCTGGCCTAGCGGGGCATAGAGACTGAGGGGCCCTTTGTAGGGTTAGCAGGCACATGTGGTCCCCGTAGTCCAACCGGTAGAGACACCCGGCTTAAACCCGGCACAGTATGGGTTCGAATCCCATCGGGGACACCATGGAATGAATATCAGCAATACCTATGTCGAGTTTTCCTGTTAGATTAAAGGTATGAGTTCACTGGCCCAGTGTGGTCGCAGAGGAATCGTTGTTTTCGCCCTAATTGCATGTGCTGCCACCTTTGGTGTTTCTGGATGTTCGTCCGATTCGGCGGGAACTCAAGCCTCAGAGGCGCCAGGGGAACCCGCGGTGGCAGTGGACGATCCCCGAGAGGAATTCCGGTTGAGTTTTATCGGTGGCGATTTATCCGTTGAAAAAGCGGGGTCCGCGGTTGAAAAGGCCGGATATACGTGGCGCATTGGCGAGATTGACGGGGAGCCTCAGGCGGTCACCATGGATTACCGGGAAGACAGGCTGACATTCACCGTCGAGGGCGGAATGGTGACTGACGCCTCGTGGGGCTAGGGCTCTTGGCAAACTCTTGAATTTCGGGTTATCATCTTTTTATGCAGTCATCGAATCCAATTCTGAAGCGTTATGAGAAGCCAACCACGTCTGGAGCCGGCTTTGCCTACAACGAAGGCAAGTCTGCATATTCGTCCGCAGCGGGTGCTGGGGCCACGACTCCTGTTGCGACTGCCCCAGCTACTGGTGGGCCATCGAACACCCAATTCGACACCATCACTGCGGGAGGCGGCGCCCGCCTGACCTTCAATGACGTAATTGTGAAGAGTGCGATTTTGTTCGCCATCACGGTTGTCATGGCGTTCATTGGCTGGGCGCTTGTGCCTTCCATGCCCATGGTTCTGTGGATAGGCCTGATTGGTGCACTTGTCTTTGGGCTGACAAATGCGTTCAAGAAAGCAGTTTCGCCTGCGCTCGTCATGCTTTACGCGGTCTTCGCGGGGTTAATGTTGGGTTCGGTGAGTTGGGCATATAACCAACTTGCACTGGCACAGGATTACGAGGGCCTTGTTGGGCAGGCTGTTATTGGAACGTTGACAGCTTTTGGCGTAATGCTGTTCCTTTACGGAACAGGCATTGTCAAAGTCAATGGCAAGTTCATGCGGATCTTTTTCGCAGCCATGATCAGTTACGCCATCATCGCGGTCGCATCTCTTGTTGGTGCGCTGTTTGGTGTTGGTGGCGGCTGGGGTTTCTACGGCGTCGGCACGTGGGGACTCCTGCTATGCGCTGCCGGCGTGCTTCTCGCATCCTTTGCACTCATGTTGGACTTTGAGGCCATCAAGCAAGGGCTTGCCATGGGTCTACCCGAGCGCGAGTCCTGGAGATTGTCATTTGGTCTTTTGGTCACGCTCGTCTGGCTCTACCTCGAGATCCTGCGCTTCCTGGCGATCTTTGCTGGGCGCGACTGATCTTTCAGGGAAGTGCACGGCGTAATTGCGTGAGGGCGTCTAGGGCCTCGCGACAGTCTTGATTTGATGAGGGCGCGCTGTCTAGGTAATCACGTGTAACCACCGTGAGTTGAGCCGCGGCGGCCGTAGGTCCAACGAGTGGTAGCTCGCTGGGGCGATTTTCATTGTTTTCGCCGGTGTCGTGTGTCATGGATAATATTTTGGCCGCGCAGCCATGCACGAGCGTTGCGGAGTTTTCCAAGCGCTCACCATTGAGGGCCGTTAGGCGTGTAGTGATTCGGTCTAACTCACGTGCAATGTCATCCCTGAAGTTCTCCACCCGTGAAGCATATTCACCCATTTTCTTGGGGGCGCTTAATGGGAAAATTTCGCAATAGCCGAGTCTGATTATTAGCGGGTGGATGTTTGGGCGCGAGATGCGCGAACTGGGAGCACCTTTAGAGTAAGCACGTGCAGATTCATGATTCAGTCATTGACCTAATTGGCAACACGCCACTCGTCCGCCTCAATAAAGTCACCGAGGGAATTGTCCCCGAT
>JBDQMZ010000033.1:0-8902 GCA_040261955.1 Candidatus Nanopelagicales bacterium | reverse complement strand
TGGTGGAACACTCAATGTGCCACCCAGGGCGACCATGACCCAAACGCGTGTCCCAGGCAGGTTCGTCAGGTCGGGCGCTCTGCCACAGGAGGGCATCGAGTGGGTTTTCCTTGCCAGCGCGCCCTGGATCGCCGCCTCTTTCCGCGAAGACCTTCAGCATGTCGTCGTGGTTCAAATGTGAGACTGACCCAAAAAGTGGACTGTTTGCGACTCGAAAGTAGAGGTCTCCGTCAACGGAATAAACATCGTTTTGGGTTTGTAATTTTTCAATTGCATCGACAGTTTGAGGGATTGATTCAACTGCACCGATGTAATCCTTTGGCGGTATTACGTGGAGTGCTTGCATGTCCTCACGGAACAGCGCCGTTTCGCGGTCTGCGATTTCTCGCCAGTCCTGACCGGTTGCCACCGCGCGCTCAAGCAATGGGTCATCGATGTCCGTCACATTCTCAACAAAATCAACCTGATGTCCGCTGTCAAGCCATTGGCGAATCACCATGTCGAAGGCAATATAGGTATTTGCATGGCCCATATGAGTGGCGTCGTAGGGAGTTATTCCACACACATAGATTGTGGCCCTTTCACCCGGAGAAGTGGGGCGTATTTGTTGTGTAGCGGTATCAAAAAGGCGAAGATCTCGCCCTGAACCCGGTAAACGTGGGATCTCTGGTTCTGACCAACTCTTCACAACTTCAGCCTAGCGGCAGGATCAAGGGGTGACGCCTGCGCCATGAGTCACGCGACCCCATGAGACTTGGCACTACGGACGATCAGAAAACGGGCCAAGGAATTGCCGGCCACTCCTGGGAAGGTAATGGAAATTTGCCTTCAGTGATAAGGCGGTCAAGCCGTGCACGCAACGCGACTGACTCGTGCTCCAACAGGAAGTTATCAATGGACTCCTCCCAATTTCCTAATCTCGACCTGAGCTCGGTCAGGTCTGAGATCAATTCGCCCCCCAGTTCCTGATCCACCCAACCCCAGAGCACAGTGCGGAGCTTGTCCTCATGGTGAAAACACACACCATGATCAATGACCCAGACTTGGCCATTGGAGGTCCCCATAATGTGCCCTGCCTTGCGATCCGCATTGTTCACGACTGCGTCAAAAACCGCGACCCTTCTCAGCGTTTCTGAGTTCTCATGGGCGAGGACGAGTGGATTGCGCTGCGCATCCTGTGCCGACAAAATGCCCAGCCAACCCTCAGGTACCTGATCGGGGGCAAAGACATTGACCGGCCGTGCTTCATCACTTTCATCTATCCACACTTGAACCATGCCAGGACCCAGAGGGCCTTGCTCGATCCATTTCGTGGTGGGAATCAGGGACCACCCGAGCATTGAATCGATGGCCGCGGCTGCAAGTTCTCTACCCGTTAATGTTCCCTCGGGGAAATCCCATAACGGAGCTTCCCCTGCGGCTGGTTTGTAAACAAATTCTTTGTCTGATGCATCAGTACAGTAAAAGGTCTGATTGCTTGCATCGCGCAACTGGCCAATGATTTTCAGTTCGCCCTCGATGAATGGCTCCGTGTTCGACTCGTGATTCATTCACACTCGACGTTTGTAGCCATTTGCCTTGGGGCAAATGTGCCCATCGGCTTCCAGTGGTTGTTGGCAAAAAGGGCATGGAGTCCTTCCCGCTTGTGACACCAGCCGCACGCGCTCAGCAAAAGCACGTGCATAGGGTGCGCTAATCCACACCCTCAAGGTGTCAGGTCCTTCAATTCCGTCTTCCCCCAACTCGGGAACAGGGGAATCTTCATCGCTGATCGCATGAGCTTCGATGACAACGTTCATTGCTGTTTCATCCCAACCCAATGCCATTGCCCCCACCCTGAACTCCTCGAGGATTGGCATGTCCAGCGGATCAGAATCCAGTAACTCAACCGGTGCGGTCTCGGGGACCAGGTTTTCTGGGTCTCTGGAAGATCGGACTTCATCGAGCAATTGATCAATGCGTTCGGCCAACACAATTGCCTGTTGCTTTTCAAATGCAACGGCCGTAAGTGCTCCGGCAGAACGTGCTTGGAGGTAGAAGACGCGCTCCCCCGGCATGCCAACTGTTCCCACGATGAATCTCTCAGGGAGTCTGTACTCGATCACTCGACGAGTCATGTCGTTCCACCCCCAACAGCCGCTTCGGTTGCGGTTTCCTTTGCCGCGTTGACGAATCGTTCGACATTTGAACCATTGCCGTTCACTCCAAGAACGAATGGGCGGCTATCTGAGTAGCGAATAACCGAGACAGAACATGGATCGATCGTGATTCGTTGGAAATGATCCAGGTGAGTTCCCAGGGCGTCAGCAATAATAGATTTAATTACATCGCCGTGACTCACCGCTATATAAAGAGCTTCAGGTCCTAATAGGTCATTCCACCTGCGGATTGCTGAGACCGCTCGACCTTGCATGGCGGCCATGCCCTCGCCCGAGGGAAATACGACAGAACTAGGGTGATTCTGAACAACCGACCACAAAGGTTCATCGCTCAATTCTGACAAAGCTTTGCCTGTCCAGTCACCGTAATCACATTCGATGATTCCTGGTTCTTCGGTGACTCTGAGATCCTTGGAGCCCCCAATGTGCTTGGCCAGGGTGCCTGCGGTTTGCATTGTTCGTTCGAGTGGAGAGGAAATAATGGCCGCTGGCTCAAGGAGTGCCAGCAACTGTCCCAATTCGTTGGCTTGAGTCTCACCCTGCTCGTCCAGATGAGTCCCTGGCGCAGTTCCAGCGAGTGTTCCTCCTGCATTTGCCGCAGTACGACCATGCCGCACGAGCATCACAGTTGCCATGGCACAACGCTAGCCCCCAAATCCTCACTTGCTCACTCCATTCCCCTGCTGTTCGCAGGTGGCGGAATCGGAGGACAATGGGCACGTGATCAGGCGGATAGGGACCTATTCACCGGACGGTGAATTTGATCGCATGAGCGTTGAAACCATGCATGTCCCTCATGACAACGACTTTACGGGGGCGCACGCCAGAGAATCGTTGGTTCAACTCATCAGTGACGTTCACGAGGTTCCCGGTTCATTCGCTTGGGTAGGCTTGGTTGACCCTACGCGACCGGAACTCGCACTCGTAGCAGAACTCTTTAACCTTGAGCCGCTTGAAGTGGAGGATGCATCCAATACTAAACAACGCCCCAAATTTGAAATCCGGACCGATGGAGCATTCGCCCTGCTCAAGACGTTGAGTTACAAGCTTGACTCACAAGAGATTGAAACTGGTCAAACTTCAGTCTTTATTGGTCCCTGGTTCGCGATCACGGTCCGTTACGGCGCTCCAGGAGATCTCACAACCGTTCGTCAGCGAATATCCACTAGCGAGCGCTTACGCACACACGGCCCACTTGCCGTGCTCTATGCAGTTATGGACATCACCGTTGATGGTTACATCGCAGTAGCCGAAGAGGTCCACGATGACATGCGCGAAGTCGAACAGGAAGTCTTCTCCATGGAACCTACGGCGCAGACAACCAAATTCATTTATCAACTCAAGCGCGAAAATATCTCCGTGCGTAGGGCTGTTTCCCCTCTCGTGATGGCAGCCCAGAGATTTATTGGCAATACCGACGATTCAATTCCGACTGATCTGAAACCATTCTTCGAGGACATTGGTGAGCACATATTGCGAGTACATGACACGGTGGACACCATTGATAACTCACTGCTCACCATGTTGATGGCATCGACGGCATTACAGGACCTCAAACAGAATTCGGACATGCGAAAGATCTCAGCGTGGGTTGCAATTGCTGCCGTCCCGACATTGGCGGCCAGCATCTTTGGCATGAACTTCGACAATATGCCCGAGTTGCGATACGAGTATGCATACCCACTCGCCCTGGGCGGAATGCTTGTTGTCTGTGGCATTCTTTATCGAGCTTTCAAAAAGAGTGGTTGGCTCTAGCTGCTGATTGTTCCCGTTGCCAGAAGCACAATTACGAGTATTCCGAGTGCAACTCGGTAAATAACAAATGGCGTGTACGTGCGGGTGGTGAGCCAACGTAGTAACCATGCGATGACGGCTAACCCAACCGCGAATGCGATCACCGTTGCCAGGATGGTTTGTCCCCACTGGACATTCGTTTCATCGCCTATCTTGGTCGCCTCATAGAGACCAGAGCCCATGACCGCTGGTATGGCTAGCAAAAAGGCGTAGCGGGTAGCCGCAACGCGGTCGTATCCCATTGTGAGACCCGCAGTGATGGTGGCGCCTGAACGTGAAACACCAGGAATGAGAGCTAATGCTTGCCCCAATCCAAATAGGAGGCCATCTTTAAGGTTAAGAGATTCAATGGTGCGGTTTTTGCGCCCATACTTGTCTGCAGCCCCAAGTATCAAGCCAAAGATGATGAGGGTGGAAGCGACCAACCACAAATTCCTCGCCGTTGTTTCAATCTGATCAGCAAATGCAAAACCGAGAATGCCAATGGGAATCGTTCCAACGATGACGTACCAACCCATGCGCGCATCGAGATTGCTGCGCAAAGCCGGAGTGAAAAGCGAGCGGGCCCATGTTCCAATGATGCGGACTATATCCCGCCAAAAGAACAAAATGACCGCCGTCTCGGTGCCGATCTGTGTTACCGCTGTGAATGCAGCACCTGGATCAGACCAACCAAAGATCTGACTAATAATCAACAGATGTGCCGAGGATGAGATCGGCAGGAATTCGGTTAATCCTTGAACAACACCAAGAAATATTGCCTCAAACCACGACACGTACTAGTCGCCCACCCCAGAGTCAGCGAGTGCCTTCTTCATAATGTGAAGAGTTCCAACACGCTCTTCAAGTGTGCCGGCGAACGATGCGACACTCAGGGTTGTGACCCCTGCTTCAGCGTAGGCAGGTAAGCGCTTTGCAATACGCTCCGGTGGGCCGAGGAGTGAGGTTGCATCGATAAATTCAAGTGGCACGGCTGCGGCTGCTCCCGCGTAGTCCTTCGCCATGTACTTCTCTTGGATTTCAATGGCCGCTTCTTCATAGCCCATGCGCACGGCCAACTGGTTGTAAAAGTTTTTATCCCGTGATCCCATTCCACCGACGTAGAGCGCCGTGTAAGGACGGACATAGTTTGCGCATTCCTCCACGCTTGCTCCTGGCACAACCGGAACGGTTGGAACAACATCAAAACCCTCCAAGGTTTTGCCAGCCTTCTCACGTCCCGCAATGAGCGGCTTCATGAGTTCTGGAGCATTCTCAGGTGAGAAGAAGATAGCCAGCCAGCCATCCGCGATCTCGCCAGTTAGTTCAAGATTCTTGGGACCAATGGACGCCAAATAGATTGGAATAGTTTCTCGAACAGGGTGGACCGTCAGCGTTAGAGCCTTGCCCGGGCCATCGGGCAATGGCAAGGTGAAAAACTCTCCGTCATAACTGACCCTCTGCCGGGACAGCGCCAAACGGACAATGTCTACGTATTCCCGAGTGCGCTGAAGTGGTTTGGTGAACTTCACGCCATGCCAACCTTCAGAGACCTGAGGACCTGAAACACCCAAGCCCAACCGGAATCGTCCACCAGAGAGTGTGTCGAGGGTGGCAGCGGTCATTGCCGTGTTCGCAGGTGTGCGACCGGGAATTTGGAAGATTGCGCTGCCGACATCTATCTGATCGGTCTGCGCGGCTATCCACGTGAGCACCGTGGCGGCATCAGAACCATAGGCCTCTGCCGCCCACACGCAGGAATAACCCAAACGGTCGGCCTCCCGGGCCACTTCCAAATTATCAGCATCGTTACCAGCACCCCAGTAACCCAAATTCACGGCTAGTTTCATGGGAGCAGCCTACGGCGTCGTATCCGCATATGCGAGGCCTATGCGGGATACGGTTGGGCCATGCAAATGAGACCACTGGGAAACTCAGGTATTCGGGTCGGCGCGTTGGCTCTTGGGACCATGACGTGGGGTCGCACAACGGATGAATACGACGCGCGAGATCAACTGGCTGCATTTCTTGACGCCGGTGGAAACTTAATTGATACGGCTGATGTTTACGTCGATGGTGTCAGCGAAGAGATGCTTGGCACTTTGATTCAGGAATTTGAATGCCGTGATCAAATCGTGCTGGCAACCAAAGCGGTCTCGCTTCCCAACACTGAGCGCAGGTTTGATGCGAGCCGCAAACACCTACTAGCGGCGCTGGACAGGAGCCTCAAACGCCTAGACGTTGAGACGATAGATCTATGGCAAATGCACGCCTGGGATCCGAGTACCCCAATCGATGAAACCTTGAGTGCTATCGATCAGGCAGTATCCAGCGGCAAAGTTCGTTATGTCGGAGTTTCAAACTATTCAGGTTGGCAAACCACACGTGCTTGCACGTTGCAGCAGGCTAAAGGGCCACTGGCTCCCATTGTGACAACACAGATGGAGTACTCCCTGTTAGAGCGAGGGATTGAACGGGAAATCATTCCATCAGCCAAAGCATTGGGCATAGGGATACTTCCCTGGTCTCCATTGGGTCGTGGTGTCTTGACTGGCAAGTATCGCCATTCGATACCAATTGACTCCAGGGGAGCCAATCCGGACACCAGTTCATTTGTTAACGCCTACAACGATGAGCGGGCAAAAAGAATTGTCGATGCAGTCGCAACAGCAGCAGAAGGCCTCGGTGCCAGTCCGGCAGAAGTCGCACTCGCTTGGTTGCGTGATCGCCCGGGAGTCGTGGCGCCAATACTCGGTGCCAGAACAGCTGCGCAGTTGGTTTTGGCCCTGGGAAGTTTGGAACTGGTATTACCCTCGGAGATTCATGCCGCGCTCGACGATATCTCAGAGCCCGCCATGGGTTACCCGGAAGCGGGATGGGCGCAGAGGCGCTAGCAGCATGGGTTCGAGTCGGGAAACAGTCTGGGAGTTTCGAGAGATTTCATTCTCTCGGGAAACTGGGCGTGAGGAGACACGAGAGCTTCTCACTTTCAAAGCCGAACGAGGGCGCTGGGAATTGGATCAGACTCGCATCTTCAGAGATGGGCGCAAGAAGATAAGACTTAAAAGAAAGGTGATGCGTCCTATACGGACTGCATGAACCGGTCAAGAGTCCGAACACCAAATTTCAGCCCATCCACGGGTACTCGTTCGTCCACGCCATGGAACAGGCGCCAGTAGTCGAGGTTCGCTGGCATTTGAAGTGGAGAAAATCCGTAGCAGTCAATCTCGAGACCTGACAACGCCTTCGCGTCGGTACCGCCAGAAATCATGTATGGAACCGTTAGCGCTTGTGGGTCTTCAGCTTGAAGAACACTCGCCATGAGGTCCACCGTTAACGTGTCAAACGGTGCCTCGATTGCGATGTCGTTACTCGCGTACTCCATCTCAATGGACTGGCCAACCAACTCGCGAATGGTTGTGTCGAATTCATGTTCGTATCCTGGCAACACGCGCCCATCAATGTAGGCAACCGCCTCACTTGGAATGACGTTGACCTTGTAGCCAGCCTGCAACATGGAAGGGTTCGCGGTGTTCTGCATGGTGGCGCCAACGAGCAGCCCAAGAGTTCCAAGTTTTGACACGAGTCCTTCGCTGTCAGCCGGGTCAATTTCTACGCCATAAGCATCACTCAAGGATGCAAGGAACTGATCGACGGTTTTAGTCCTTCGAATCGGCCACTTGTGATCGCCGATTCTGGTCACGGCGCGTGCCAACTCTGTTACCGCGTTGTCGGTGTGAATCATCGACCCATGACCAGCTCGGGCGGCCGCGCGCAATCGAAGCCAACGAATTCCCTTCTCGGCAGTTTGTATCGGGTAAAGACGTAGGTCATCGCGCACGGAGACAGAAAAACCGCCCACTTCGCCGATAGCCTCAGTTGCTCCCTCAAAAATATCGGGCCGATTCTTTACAAACCACTGAGAACCATGCTGCATGCCCGCTTCTTCGTCAGGGAAAAAGACAATGATGGTGTCTCTACGTGGCCGAATGCCTTCCCTGCCCCAATGACGTGCGACGGCCAAGATCATGGCGTCCATATTTTTCATGTCCACCGCACCGCGACCCCAGATAAAGCCATCGGCAATCTCGGCAGCAAATGGTGGATGGGTCCATTCGTGCGCCATGGCCGGCACCACGTCCAGGTGTCCGTGAACAACAATGGCACTCGCATTCGGGTCCGTGCCCGGGATCCGACAGACCAAACCGCGGCGAGTGTCCGAAGAAGTTGTGATCACCTCAGGGTGCCAACCAACCTCGCGAAGGCGAGCAGCGCAGTATTCAGCGGCCTCGGCCTCACCGACGGTTTCTGGTGAATCACCCCAATTGCTCGTGTCGATGCGAATCAGTTCTTGGGTCATGTTGATGACATCTGATTCCAACGCCAGTCGCTGCGTTGGACTCAGCGAATACGCAGTTGGATCAGTGGTCATGTACTGATCATGCCATCTTGAACCGCACAAAATGGGTCTCTGAAACGAAACAGCACATCGGGACCAACATTTCTGAGGGGGTGAAGGCGCGATTATGGCCGCGGGTATAGTTGCGCTTCGCCGCGCAAGCGGCAACCCAGTCCGGGTGGCGGAATAGGCAGACGCGCTAGCTTGAGGTGCTAGTGCCCCAAAAGGGCATGGGGGTTCAAGTCCCCCCTCGGACACAGATATTGCGCTTGCGCTTCATCATCTCCTCATTGAAAAATCTTCCTCCGCGACAATGCTCCCGCTGGGTTGTCAGCTTGAATTATCAGTGGGGTCATAAGGTGTCAAATCTGTGCGCGCGACATCGGCATTAGATGTTGCCTCGGGCTCCTGCGCGGCCCCTGCTTGCTGCTTTGCGGCCTTTATTGCGTTTTCTTGAGCGCTTAAGACCGCCGGGTCCTCGTGCTCGAGTGCCGCTTCAACTGCAATATCCACAGCCTCAGTCTCTCGAACTCAGTCCCTGGAACTCAGTCCCTGGAACTCAGTCGTGCTT
>JBDQMZ010000032.1:0-11694 GCA_040261955.1 Candidatus Nanopelagicales bacterium | reverse complement strand
GGGAATTTACACGCAGGCCCTCGCAGAGATTTTGGTTCTCGGCGAAAAGAGTGGTGTTAAGCGCGAAGCAGTGATGGAGTTCATCAACAACAGCGTGATGGGATCGATCTTTAGCCAATACAAGACGCCTGCGCTGGTTAATCTCGACTTCCACCCGACCTTCACTCCAGTGTTGCTCCGCAAGGACTTTGACCTTGGATTGACCGAGGCACGCAAGCATGAAGTTCCCATGCCGATTACTAATCTGACTCGTGACATCGTGGAAAGTTCAATCGGTCATGGCTTTGCCAAAGAGGATTTCGCCACAATGTTGCTCATTGCAGCGGCGAATGCTGGAGTTGAATTGAAGAGTGAGCAAGCCGATGTCACCGATGGATTGGACACAGAATGAGTGTGACCGAGCCAACAGGTGAGTTCATCCGTCGGCGCCAGGTGAGCGCGATCACCACGAATGCCACGATGCGGACGATGCTGGATTACGCGGAGTCGGGTGTACAGGTCACTGATGAGCCGGTTGCCGCGGGCGGGGGCGGTTCTGGACCGACACCACTTCAATCAGTTCTTGGGGCATTGTGTGGGTGTGAGGCAGTCACGTTTCGACGCACCGCCACGGAATACGAGTTCGAGTACGACCGCATCGAGTTCGAAGGGGCGGCCACGATCGACATCCGTGGGCGCAGCGGTGATCGATCCGTTCGCCCGCACTTTCAAACCGTCAAATTGCACGCACGAGTATTTACCGAGCAGCCGCAGGAGAAATTGAACGAACTCGTCGAGGAGGTCGAGGCGCGCTGTCCTGTCATGAATCTCATGAAGGATGCTGGAGTAAGACTCGATGTGCGCTGGGAAGTAGTTGCAGGGTAATAGGTGAATGGGTGTGCGCCACATGGAGATTCCAACTTGACAGAAGGTTAATCACAGGTAAGTTGCGATAGAACTTTGAATTGCCAGTGGCTCGGAATCGCGAGTGACATGGTTTGATCGAAACGAATTGGGGCGCGATGCAGGTCAAGCAGTACCTGATTAGGCGGCTAGCTTTGCTGCCGTTGATCATGCTTGGTGTGAGCATCATAGTGTTTACCCTCACGCGTTTTACAGGGTCGCCCGTGGGCATTTATGCCACCCCGGATATGACACCAGATGAGTTGGCGGCGCTGGAAGAACGTTATCGACTCGACGAACCAATCCCGATCCAGTACGCCTATTGGCTCTGGGGACTATTGAGGGGGGATCTTGGCTGGTCGGGTGTCTCAGTTGCTCCCGTCACCGACGTCATCGGTCTCAAACTCGCAGCAACTTTAGAGTTGGCTTTGTTTGCGTCCCTCGTTGCGATCATCGGTGGGATTGCATTGGGCACCATCGCGGGTGTTCGTCGCAACAAAGCGCCGGATCATGCCGCGCGCTTTTTTTCCATTCTCGGTGCAAGTACCCCGACCTTCTGGTTCGGACTGCTCTTGCTCATTCCGTTCTATCTTTGGCTCGATTGGTTCCCTATCGGCAGGTCAACACCGGAAATCTTTGACACCATTGCTCACCCGACAGGGCTCTACACCGTTGACTCGGTCGTAAGCATGAATCCCACGGCAATGTGGGATTCCATCCGACACATTATTCTTCCGGCGGTCGTACTTGGGTTTGGAGCCATGGCGATCATCGTCCGCATGATGCGTTCGTCGATGGTTGAAACTATGTCTGAAGAATATGTCGACGCTGCTCGCGCCAAGGGTTTACCGGAGAAATTGGTAATTAAGCGCCATGCACGACGTAATGCTTTGGTCCCCACGGCTACCGTCATTGGATTGAGTTTCGGGTTTCTCCTTCAAGGAGCAGTCGCCGTGGAGTTAATTTTCCGTTGGCCCGGCCTAGGTCAATGGGTAACGAGCGCAATCCTTTCGGGGGATCAAGCGACCATCATGGCCTATGTCCTCATTACCAGTTTGATCTTCATGCTCATTAATCTCACAGTTGATATTGCCTATGCCTATCTCGATCGACGGGTGGTGCTTGGTTCATGACAACGACACCTGTGCATGCGAAAAGCTCACCAGGTTCGCAGCAGCCCAAGAAGTTGCGCAGCCGTGCATCATCTGTTCGCTGGGCTCGTCGCCGCGAGGTTATGCGCGAAGTCCTGCGAAATCCGCTAACAGTAATAGGCGTCGTGATCATCACGCTCTTTCTCCTCATGGCTGCCTTTGCTCCACTGTTGACCGAGGCTAATCAGCCGGATCCATATCAGAGCCCTCGGGACTGGGCCAACATTGACGCAGCCCCCGGGGTTGAGGGTCATGTATTGGGCACCGATTCAACAGGCGGAGATGTCCTTTACGGAATCATCTGGGGATCTCGCCTTTCACTTCAACTGTCCCTGACCGTGGTGGTTTCCACTCTCGTTATTGGAACAATTGTGGGCAGCGTCGCTGCCATGCGAGGTGGCCGTATCGACAACTTCCTCATGCGGGTGGTCGATGTATTCCTAGCGATTCCCGAACTGATCTTCGCACTTGCGATTGCGGCGATTCTGGGACCATCGTTTCGCAATATCATTTTGGCCCTAGCCGTTGTGTTCTGGGTTAAATACGCTCGAATCATCAGAGGCGAGATCATTCGAGTAAAGCAATCCGATTACGTTGCTGCGGCGAGGGTTGTTGGAGATTCCACCTGGAACGTTTATCGCAAAGATGTCTTGCCCAACGCGGTGACACCTCTTGTTGTCCAAGCCACACTCGACATGGGCAATGTGGTGCTCATTGGAGCCGCGCTGAGTTACATCGGATTGGCTCAGGCTGGACTCACGGAATGGGGCGCAATGGTTAGCGCTGGGCAATCGGGAATTCTTGCGGGACAATGGTGGGTATCCACATTCGCTGGCGTGGCCATTCTGCTGTGGGCCCTTGCATTCAATCTCGTTGGTGACGGTCTGCGCGATGCCCTTGATCCAAAGACAGAGGGGCGGTGAGTGCAGTGAGTGCCAGCGAAGAATGGTTGCTGCGAGTCGATGACCTGAGCGTACATTTCCACACTCCACGGGGCGTTGTCCAAGCCGTCGATCACGTTTCATTCGAGGTAAACCCTGGGGAGACACTCGCGCTCGTTGGTGAAACAGGATGCGGAAAGAGCGTGACCGCTCGGTCCATCATGAAACTAGTTCCAGAACCCCCGGGGTATTACGCCTCGGGCCAAGTACTGTTACGTAACCCTGCAACGGGCGCGGTTATCGACATGCTTGCGGCCCCAATGGAACAAGTTCGCGCCACGCGCGGAGATCGCATTGCCATGATTTTCCAAGATCCGGGGAAAGCCTTGAACCCGTCCCTAACAATTGGGCGACAATTGGCTGAGGTCTTTGGTGAACACCGGGCGGAGATGCTTCTCACAAACGCAGGAATTGATCCCGCCAAAGCACCATTGGGGTCCAAGTCTGTGGCGAACCAAAGAGCAGGAGTGATCCGACGGTCGTTTTTTAACCTGACACGGAGAGGCCAGTCGCGTGCATTGAAAGCAGCAGTTGATGCTTCTGTGATCGATGCGTTGTCTGATACTGGAATTCCTAATCCGCGCAAAGTGATGTCAAGCTATCCGCATGAACTTTCTGGTGGAATGAAGCAGAGGGTGATGATCGCGCAGGCTTTGGCGTGTGATCCTGATCTTCTCATCGCTGACGAACCAACGACCGCTCTCGATGTCACCATTCAGGCGCGCATCTTGGATTTGATCAACGATATGCAGCAACGGCGTGGAACGGCGATCTTGTACATCACGCACGATCTCTCACTGGTTCGTCAGTTCGCCGACCGTCTGGCCGTCATGTACGCGGGGCGTTTGGTGGAGAGTGGTCCTGCACTTGAGGTCCTGAAATCACCTCAGCACCCGTACACGCAGGGGCTGCTTGCGGCGATCCCTCGGGCGGGTACGCCGCGGGGTCAATTGGCGGCCATTGCAGGTTCTGTACCTCAACTCATTGACCCGCCGCCGCAGTGTCACTTCAGTTCGCGATGTTCGTTCAGTGCGCAAGCCTGCACTAACCATGTGCCTGGGCTCATCCCCCTGCCTGTTGCTCGAGAAGTCGCCTGTCTTCGGTTCACGGATGCTGCAAGTTTGGGCGTTGGTAAAGATCAAATGCCGAGTCACGTGGAACGCACTGAAGTCGAGTCAGCGGAGGCGGTGTCCCCATGAGCATCACTGATCAGAAGTTTGGCAGCGGTCAGCCGGTCAACACCTCCAACGGCGACGTCATGACTTTGCGCGATGTGACGGTGCACTATCCCGTCAAAGAAGGTGTGCTTCAGCGAGTGACAGGAGCCGTGCGGGCGGTTGATGGAGTTGACCTATCTATTCCGCGAGGTCAGACTCTGGGGCTGGTTGGTGAATCTGGATGCGGCAAGACCACCCTCGGCCGCGTGATAGCAGGCCTGGTCCCAGCAACGGGTGGAGATATTTGGTTTGACCTCGATGAAACCGCTAAATCCCAGATGGAACGTTTGCGTTCGGTTCCCAAGAATCCCATGTCGGCGGAGGATCAGGCAATCTGGTCGCAATTGGAGTCCAACCATCGGCTCGGTTCCATGACAAAAGAGCGACAGCGTCAATACCGAAGGAACTGTCAGTTCGTGTTCCAAGACGCTTTTGCTTCGCTCAACCCAAGGCAACTAGTGCGAGACATTGTTGGACGTCCACTTCGCGTGTATCACGAGGCGTCGGGCGATGATTTGGACCTCAAAGTGGTGAACCTGTTAGAGCGTGTGGGCCTAGGTCCGCAGCACCTACTTCGATACCCGCATCAGTTCTCCGGTGGGCAACGCCAGCGCATATCCATTGCACGAGCACTCGCACTGAATCCCGAGTTCGTGGTTCTTGATGAGCCGACAAGTGCGCTTGATGTATCCGTGCAGGCGCAGATTTTAAACTTACTTGTCGAGTTGCAAGAGGACCTCGGACTCACCTACCTTTTCATTACGCATGATCTTGGTGTGGTTCAACACATGTCGGATCAATTGGCAGTGATGTACCTGGGGCGAATCGCTGAAATAGGACCAACCGCGGAGGTGTTCAATGACCCACTGCATCCGTACACGAAAGTTCTCCGTGACTCAAATCCCTCGCTGGAAGGTGACGAGCGCGATGAGTCGGCGCACCTGCGCTTAACGGGAACCGTGCCCAATCCGATTGACCCACCTCAGGGGTGCAGATTGCATCCCCGGTGTCCAGTTTCTACGTCGGAGTGCGGCTGGCAGGTCGATGACATGTTCCTGAGTATGGAGACGAGCACACCGGCCTCCTTTGAGGCAATCTCACGCGTTGAACGATCCAGCCCCTTCGCTGCGCAATTGGTCATGGATGATGAAGCCGCTGCGCGAGATCTCTTTACAGAGATCCAAAACTCTCGGTCACCCTTCGGTGGTGCCGTGGAAAACATCGAGTTGGACGGGGCGAACGTCTCCATCCGACTGCGGGAGGTGGAGGAGATCCCTCTCATCCCGGTTGCACCAGGTCGGATGAGTTCCTGTCTGCTGGCAGGTCGCCCGGGTGGTATCAGGCCTCCAGCCGAATCCCGTTAGTCATTAGTTCGAGGAAAGTGAGCAAGTTTATGTCGACATCAAAATCCAGGTGGGTAGAAAGTTCAAGGAAGGAAGGTACATCCATGTCGGTATCTCTCAACGGCATTCAACATCGGTCACGCACTCGAGGAAGGTCCGCATTCGCGGCCGTCGTCGGTGCAGCCGCCCTGGCACTGGTACTCAGTGCATGCGGTGGTTCCACAGAAAGTGGTGACGCGCCTGATGCAGGTGCAGCTGATTCGTCAAGTGGCACAGTGGAAGTCATCAATGCCAATGTCATCGTGCATCATCAGAATGGTGAACCCGCGAGCCTCGACCCCGCTCGCGCCGAGCAGGGCGAAAAAGGTGAAGCGTTCATTGACAATATTTATGAGCGACTTCTCGATGTCGGTCCGGATAGCCCCGACCTGATTCCTTCCCTCGCAACAGAGGTTCCCACTCAGGAGAATGGTCTCGTGAGTGAAGACCGACTCACCTACACATTCCCCATTCGCCAGGGTGTGACCTTCCATGATGGCACTCCCTTCACCGCCAATGATGTTGTCTACTCGTGGGAGCGGGTAATGACGATGAATCTGCCGGAAGGGCAGGCCGCAGCTCTCGTGGACTCGGTTGTGTCGATGCGGGCGGTGGATGATTACACCTTCGAAGTCACACTTAATGAACCGGATGCGTCATTCCTATACTCCGTGGTCCTCAACCCTGTGGCTTCGATCGTCAGCCCAACCGCGGTTGAGGCAAATGGCGGGGTCGTAGCGGATACGCCTAGCGAGTGGATGGATACCAACATGGTGGGCACAGGACCCTACGTATTCGATAGTTGGAAACGTGGCGAGTCATTGCTCATGACTGTCAATCCAAATTACTGGGGCACCAAGGCAAATGCCGACGTGCGTTGGGACATCACCCCAGAGGAAAGTTCTCGCGTGCTTGCTCTTCAGGCTGGGGATGCGGACATTATTGACATCTCGCCATCCAATGTGAGTGATGTTGAAGGTGTTGAAGGTGTAACTATCTATGAAAACGGACTCCTACTGGAGCCCATTCACCTGGGATTCAACATGCGCTCGGATTCACTTCCATCAGGAGACACCATCCCGAGTGATTTCTTCGCAGATAAGAAGATTCGACAAGCATTTAGTTATGCCTTCGATTACGACACCTACATCAACTCGTTCCTTGATGGCTATGGTGCTCGCTACACCTCATACATCCCGCAGGGTGTATTCGGTTATGACGAGACTGCACCTGTGTACAACTACGATCCCGCGAAAGCTGCAGAGCTGCTCCAGCAAACTGAGTACTGGGATAAGGGATTCACGGTCTCAATTCTTGTGCAGGCAGGGGAGCCCGAGTTTGAAGGTGTTGCGCTCCTGATGAAGGACGGCATCGAGAAACTGAATCCGAATTTCCGAGTCAACGTGGTCAATCAGGCCGAGACCCAGTTCGATGAGAACTTGGGAGCAGACCCCGTTCCCTATGCCCTGTGGGTGAAGAACGCAGATCCCGGCGCGGATCCACACCAGTTCTTTGACCCACTGCAGCATCCTGATGGGGACTGGGGTTCCAAGCACGGCATGCGGGACGCTTATGAGGATCCCGATCGAATCGCTGAACTGATTGACTCGGGTAAGGCGACTATCAATCCTGAAGAGCGCAAGGCGATCTACGCGGAGTTGCAAAGACTTCTCCAGGAAGATCCCATGTGGGTGTACGCGGCACAGGAAGGCTTGGCCTACCCCTACCGCTCCTGGCTCAATGGGTTCGTTGTGAACCCGCTGTGGCGCGGACCGCACTACGAGTACTACTCCAAGGGCTAAATCAAAAAAATGGTTAAGGGGCGAGACCTATGGGTCTCGCCCCTTAACCATTGGAGCGATAACGACCAGTCATAGGGAGCGCTGTTTGGACTGATCCATGAGACGGTGGTATCGCTCCATTTTTCATGCAAACCTTTGCCAATGGGCACCGTGTACGACGGAAATAAAAGGTCACAGATTTGGTTCAATCAGGCAATAACAGTTGACAGGAGTGCTGCAGGTCGTTAACGTCCGTGGAAGTGCAATCGATTGCAATTTTGGAGGGTAAATGATGAAAATGATGTTGGGAAAGAGTAAGTTCTCAGTGCTCATCGCGGGCTTGGCGGTTACCGCACTCGTCGCGACGGGCTGCAGTTCCAGCAGTGACGACACTGCAACTGCCGAGGTCACTGAGGCAGCTACCAATGAAGAAACAGCGGAAGCTTCAGAAGCACCCGCTGAGGACGTCACAATCTCTTGGGCGCACGCATGTGGCCTACCAGGTTGCTGGTACCACGTTCCCATGTATGTCGCCCAGAACTTCGGTTTCTTTGACAAATATGGCGTAAATGTCGACATTCAGCCATTCAAGTCTGGTGGCGACATTGTGCAGGCGGTCCAAACTGGAGACATCAATGGCGGTCACATTGGAACTGATCCGTTCTTGGTCGGTGCCCCACAAGGTTTGGCAATGAAGGGCATCTACGGCGAGAACAAGCAAGATTGGATTCTCATCACAAGAGACCCTGAAGTGAAAACCTGCTCTGACCTTTCAGGCAAAGAAATTGGCGCGCAGGGTGTTGGCGATGCACGCTGGCTAGTGCTCTCTGCCATTCTTAATGGCTGTGGAGATGGCGTTACCATCGATCAGGTGAGCACGATCGATCCGAACAACGATTATGTTGGTGTTCTTGTCAGTGGCGTTCTTGACACTGAAATTGTTCACCTCGATGAATTGGCACAGGTCCAGGCTCAGACAGATGACGAGTGGCGCACTATTGCTGCATTAAGCGATTTGCAGCAGCTGCACTACGCCATGCACGTGGTCTCTGACGACACTATTGCTAATAACCGTGAAGCAGTTGTTGAATTGACCGCAGGTCTGATTGATGCAACGAAGTTCATGTACGACCCAGCGAACTTCGATGCAGTCGTGGAATACCTCTCAAGTCAAGGAATTATCAAGCAGGAGGACCCAGCGCTGGCTGCAGCCGTCTTCCAGCAGTTCCTTGATTTTGGCCAGTGGGAGAAGGACACAAATGGCCTAGACACGTCCTACCTGCAAAATTCGATAAATGCTCAGGTGGGCGCAGGCTCAATTGCAGAGTCATATGATCCCAACGGGATTATCGACGCATCAATTTGGGAAGATGCAAACAAGTTGGTTCAGGCCAGCTAATTTCACTCGAGATGTGCGTGCTGGGAACCAATGTTTCCCAGCACGCACATTAAGTGGTTTTCTTGTATCGTCGCAAATGAGTGATTCGTTACTAGGAGGTGAATTTGTCAGTGAGTAGTTCCACGGTGGATTCACACGCTCCAACAACAAAGGGAAAGCCAAACCCGTCAGACTCAAAAAGGGCTCAAAAGAAAGCTCCGAGGCGGATCAGGTTCGGTCTCATGGTCGGACTTTTAATTGGTGCCGTTATATGGGAGCTCGCGGGTCGGTTCTACTTCGAGCCGATCTTTTTTAAACCCTTGAGCGAAGTTATTCTCGCCCTTTTCAATCTATTCACAAGTCCTGTTTTTTGGAATGCGCTGGCTGAGTCCCTCCAATTGTTTGTGGCAGGATTTTTCATAGGGACTTTCTTGGGGTTAATTCTTGGCATCGTGATCGGCCGCATAACGCTCATTGGGAGCGCGCTGGAAAGTTACGTCACCGTGCTTTATGTGACACCACCGATTGCCATGATTCCTTTTGTTCTTTCGATCCTTGGCTTCGGCTACTGGCCCAAGGCAATAATTGTAAGCTGGTTTGTCTTTTTCCCCGTGTGCATCACAACCATCGAAGGGGTCCGAGCGGTAAGTCCGAGGTTATTGGAAGTTGCTCGCTCATTCGGTTCCGGTGAAGCTCGAACCTGGAAAGACGTAGTGATTCCCTCAACTCTGCCATTCGCCATGAGCGGTATCCGTCAAGGTGTCGCCCTCGGTTTTGTGGGTGTTGTAGCTGCGGAGTTCCTTCTCGATGCATCAGGAATAGGCCTCCTTTTGAGGACGTATTCCCGTTTGTATCAAACGGATAATCTGTTTGCAGCCGTAATAGTCATGACTTTCCTTGGATTGTCGGTCATGGCTATCGGCAGGTGGGTTGAAAAGAGGTTCGCAACATGGCGGCAGTAATTCAGTCTGCCGATACCGGCGAAGACACCAAGACAACCCCGACGGCCAAGAAAAAACGACGGAGTTGGAAAAACTCAATTGCGTGGCTTGCAACGACCCTCTTCATTCTTATTATCTGGCAAATTGGTGTGGGATTATTTGGCAAGGACTACATGGCAACGCCGATCGGTGTAATTACTGCGGTCCCTGACGTGTTGTTTAATGATCCAAAATTGTGGCCCGGGGTCTGGGAAACTTTTGCGGTTGTTTTTCGCGGGCTGATTCTCTCAGTGGTGGTTGGCACTGCCCTTGGCTTAATCATGGGCCGCGTCACATTCGTCGCCGATGCTCTCGCCCCCTATGTCAATGGTTTTTATGCCACCCCAATGATCGCCGTGTTACCCATCATTACGTTGTGGCTCGGCTTCAATACGTCAGCAACGTTTGCGCTCGTAGTTTTTGCGGCCATCCCTCCCATGGCAGTTGCAGCTTGGGACGGTTCCAGAACGATTCCAGTCCGATATCTCGAGGTTGCGAAATCTTTCGGTGCCAGGCGCAGAGATGTCTGGGTGGGAATCGCAATTCCCGCCTCATTGCCTTACCTGCTCGCTGGATTTAGGCTCGCGTCAGGCCGTGCATTGTCGGCGGTAGTTATTGCTGAGTTCCTGATTGGCACTGGCGATGGCCTAGGAATTCACATCATGCGCCTCGCTCAGAATTTCAACCACAATGAAGCAATCGTGGCAATCATGATTTTGACCTTGGTGGGACTGTTTTTGGCCATCGGGATTGAGCGGATCCTCCGTCGACGTTACCCATGGTTCAGAAAGTCCTGATGAACCAATTATTGAGAGGAATCATTTAATGGAGCGGTCAGTGTCCGAATTGGAAAATGCTTCTCATTCAACATCCCGAGGAATCCGGGTGGAGAATTTGGCAAAGTACTACGGAGACCATTGTGTGTTCAAGGACATAAATTTCGAAATCGGTCCACGTGAAATCGTCTCGGTAGTAGGGCCATCCGGATGCGGCAAAACGACCCTCTTGCGCTGCCTCAACGGCCTGATCCAGCCAGACGAAGGCCAAGTGATCGCCGATGGGCTGCAGGTAAGTAGTCCACGTCCAGGAATTGCAATCGTATTTCAAGATTTCGGTCTCTTTCCGTGGAAAACGGCTCTGGACAACGTGGCTTACGGCCTGGTGGTTCAGGGGATGAAGAAGGACAAGGCAAGGAAGATCGCCTCTAATTACGTAAACATGGTGGCACTTGAGGGTTTTGAAGACCGATATCCTCACCAGTTGTCTGGAGGCATGCAACAGCGAGCTGGCTTGGCACGTGCCCTTGCGGTGGAGCCAAGTGTTCTTCTGATGGATGAACCCTTTGGTGCACTCGACGCTCAAACGCGCGAACTTATGCAATTCGAGCTTTTGCAGATCTGGGATAAAAACCCGATGAGCATGTTGTTTGTGACTCACGGAATCGATGAGGCCGTTCTTATGGGAGACCGTGTCATTGTTCTCGGTGGGAAGCCCAGTGGAATTTACCGAGAAGTAGATGTCCCGCTGCCGCGCCCGAGGGATGCATCCACTGTCGCTAGCCCTGAATTTCAAGAATTAAGAAGCCAAGTCTGGGATCACGTCATGACGGTCAGGCGAAACACATCCTCAGATGAGAATTAATAAGAGCACAGGAAATCAGGAGACTCACCGTGAATAATGCTGACACAATTATTAAGAACGCAAAAATTTGGGCAAGTGCAGAAACTCCGGAAGCACAGGCAATTGCGATTTCAGGCTCCACGATTCTGGCGATAGGTTCGGAGACTGAGGTGGAGGCCTTTGCCGGCCCTGACACAACAGTGATTGATGCTGGCAGCAGGCGCGTCATTCCTGGCTTGATCGACTCACACATCCACATGTTGCGGGCCGGGTTGACTTGGAATCAGCATCTCGATTGGAGTGGCATCAAGTCTCTAGCCGAGGGCATGGACATGATCGCAACAATGGCTGCAGAAAAGCCG
>JBDQMZ010000031.1:0-2867 GCA_040261955.1 Candidatus Nanopelagicales bacterium | reverse complement strand
GTTGAGTTTGACTTCATATCTGCTGGCTGATTTCGGCATGAACATCAACACCCGGGCTCGAAGGCTGGTGGAGCCTGTAGGAATCTGTCCAACAAGTGAATTCACAGATGTAGCAGATCGTTTTGTCAACTTCGCGGTGTTCTTTTTGAATCCCACTTGAGTTCCAATGGGAGATGTCACCACTGATGCATCCGCTTCCGCGCCCACAACAGTCATGCCCAAAGATGCTCTGGAGGTTTCATTGCCCGGGTTAACACCAACAATCTGCAGAGTGTGAGTGCCAAGTCCAATCGTGGCGGGAATGGTTACCGTTGTAGTGAAATTCCCTCGCGCTGAAACATCAGCTGCCCCGATCAAGATCGGTGTCGACATGATGTAAATGTTCACCGTGGTTCCACGCAAATAACTGGAACCAGAAATATCAAGTGTTTGACCCTGAGTTGTTCGAAGCTCACCCTGAGGACCTAACGGCAACGCCGTCGATGGAACAGCCGTCGAGCAGCGCAACATCCGCTCGCTCCACGCACTCTGAACCGAGAACCTCCAGAGGGTCAGAGGACGCCAGGATTAAATCCAGCATCGGCTGAGTTCGCAAAATGGTCGACATAACACCAAGGAGCGCCGGATCGTTCTCAACGTAAATAAGTCGGGTCGGTCGCATAGTGCACCTTTGCATAGGTGAAGACGCATGGGCATACACATTCACAAATGTGACGAACCATCAATTTTCAGCGCCAAGGCTCGCGCCGACGAAAACGCCAAGTAGTAGCGGCAAGACACCACTAAGGCTCAAAGACAACGCCACGCTGAGGGAAGCTAGGTGGGCGGGTTCTCGCCAGATTGCACAGCCGCCGCCCGGATTGCCCACCGAGGGCATACCCGCATCGGTCACCACGAGCTCGCTCGATCAACTCCGGCACGCGTGCTGATTAGTTGCTCTCGTAGAAGGAAAGAATCTGACCGCGCGGTTCGATCCAGGTCCTGGCTACATCATGCACCTGATGCAACGGCTCTTCACACTGATTGCCAGGTCTTATACTTGCTTAACAAACCACTCGAGATTTAGTCTTATCTGCAGAGACAAACAAAGAGAATATGTATTCGGCCATTAGATCATCCTGAGGAGTAATTGAATGCGACGCTTAATTGGAGTTACCGCTGCGTGTGGTGCATTGACAATCACTGCTGTGGTACCTGCAAGTGCAGAGAACCTCGCCAGCCAGGACGTGGCGAATGCCTACTCCATCATGATGACCAACAGCGAAGGCAAGTCCGTCATAGGTGGCAATAACATGATGCGCCAGTTCACTGTATTGAGCGCAGAATCAGGGGCCGCCGATGTCCCATGGTTATGTGATCTCACAGGGTCAGATGAAGTAGAAGGCAAGGGTGGCGAGGGAATTGTCACCATGGAATTCTTTTCCGAGAAAGGCCAAGCAGCAGCGCAAGCCGTCCAGGAAATTCACGTGTATGCGAATGAAAATCAAGCAAAGCGTGCGTATGGCGACATCGCAAAAAAGATCAAGCGTTGCCAGGGTAAGCACCAATCTGCTGACAACGAGGGTGGTGGCACTGATCCCATAGGTGGGACGACGACTTTGTCCAATGGCACGAAGAAAGCACCTGACGGTGACCCGTTCCTGTGGGTGCGCTCGACCACCACTGTCCCCGGCTCAGGTGGATTGGTCGAGCATGATTACAAAACTGTGCGCCACTTCGGCTCGTATCTGCAGATCGTTCAGGTTGAGAGCGAAGGGGTTTCTGCGCCGAAAATAACTGCCAAGCAGATCCGAATCACAAATCTGTTAACGGATTCGCTGGGCGATCGTTGGAGAACAAAGTTTGGCTGAGGAGGACTGTGACTGTGTGGTCATCGAGTCCTCATAATTGGTCATAGGATCCCCACGAAAATCCGTAAATCGATGCCAACCCTGAGCGCCTGAGTCTTGGTATTTGCCTTGGTAATCATCAGCGCCCAGCTGCGGTAGTTCTAACTTCGGTTGTTCCACACCGAATTGCGCCTTTGGATGCACAACCAGACTTCCGGAAATATCAATGAGATCGTTCGGTCCGGTCCCTGGCCACAATTGAATGTGATCAGAGGCCGTAAAGTTCATCTTCAAAGCTCAACAACTATGCTGAGTGCCGCTTAACATAGGAGAGCCATGTTTATGGGTATATCAAGACTTTCACAAGGCCGAATGGTCGCTACCTTCTCAATAGGCGCACTGGGCCTTGCGCTCTCCGGGTGCGGAAGCACCGCAAGCCAGACCGTTACCAATGGAGCCCTCGATGGCACGATTTGGTGCTCACCCGAGGAGCATGCACGAGTTGCAGTCGATCGATTTGGGTCAGTCGATGTCAAAGAAGGCAAGGATGTCTGCGCCCTCTTCTCCTCAGAATCTGGCCATTATGTAATGAAAGTCATCTGGTGGAACGCCAGCAAGGCCATTCACGTTGAAGAGTGGGGAGTGGCCAGTCCCGTATCCGAGACGGAGATGTTCTTTGTAGAAACTGAGCATGACGAAGGGTCGGACTTCCCTGGAGTTATTGGAGAAGGGGAATTGAATCTTGTCTCAGATACCGAGATGACACTCGTGCAGCTCGGACAACTCGTAGATGGATCTGCCGCTGCATTCAGCACCTCACTTGAGAAGGTTGATCAAATGCCGGAAATCCCAGTGCCCGTGAGTTATCCGACAAAATAAGCCTGCAAAAAGCGAAGTTCGCCAACGCGACGCCGAGGGAAATTAGGCAGACGGAGTCTGGTCTGGTGTGCTGAACCAGATGGTGATGGCGTTGGCTTTTGATGATTTCTTGGACTTCTTTTTGACAGTTTTTGTCGTGATTGCCCCGACATAGCCTGC
>JBDQMZ010000030.1:0-20278 GCA_040261955.1 Candidatus Nanopelagicales bacterium | reverse complement strand
TTGCCGCCAACATGGCATTGAATTCAATAATGTTTTATAGCACGCTTGCTTGGATAGCCCCCTCCTACGCAGATCGCGGATGGTCCCAAGAAAGTGCAGGTTGGCTTTTTGGGCTGTTCACAGCCTCCCAGGTACTGTCTGCTCTTACCCTCACTCGGCTTTCTGCTCGCATTAAGCACCGGCGCACACTCTTCGTGGGCGCGACCCTTGCCACAATAGTGGCCCTTTTTGCAATCGCATGGCTACCTGATTTCCTACCATGGCTCACGCTGCTTATTCTCGGGTTTTTCCTCAGTGGAGGATTTGCCATGACACTCGGGCTTCTCAGCGAATATAGCTCCGATGCGCAAAGTGCGGCCCGGTTGACGGCCATGGCATTCTTTGTGACATACACGACCGCCGCGGTAGGTCCGTTCTTGGCGGGCTTCCTACTGGATCTTTTCGATTCATGGAGCATGGTTTTCTCAATTCTGGGTTGTGTTGCGGTAGTGCAACTGCCGACCGTCTACTGGCTCAAGCGCGGCGTACGCGTGGCGTGATCGCGCTTGTAAGACGCGCTTGTAGACGCGCAAACTTAGTGCCCTAGAGCCTGCACGCGTGGATGTCAGTCACCAGTATTCCCTTGGCACCAAGTGCATACAACTCATCCATTACGCGGTGAATGTCAGCCGCTGGCACCATTGACCGAACTGCAGACCAGGACTGATTTTGTAAGGTCGAAACAGTTGGCGACTCAATGCCAGGCGTAATTTGGCAAGCACTTTTGAGGTTTTCATTTGCGATGTCGTAATCAACGAGTACGTAGCTTCGCGCCACAAACACGCTGTGCAGTCTCCGCTGAAATGTTTCCTCGACACTTGAGGTCACTGACCGTTGCGGCCCAATGAGAACTGCCTCCGACTCCAAGATTGGCTCGCCAATGGTTTCTAATCCTGCAGCCCTCAATGTCGAACCTGTTGCAACCACGTCGGCGACGGCATCGGCCACTCCGAGTGCCACCGCATTTTCCACAGCACCGTCGAGTTGAACGACTTCAGCATTGACACCTTGTGAATTAAGCCACGCCTCGAGTAATCCTCGATACGACGTGGCAATGCGAAGGCCATTTAATTCCGAGAATTTAGTGATGGTGCCCTTGGGAACTGCGATGCGAAAAGTTGAGGGGGCGAAACCCAACTGCATCCGTTCTTGTGCATCTACCTTGCTATCTAGCAACATGTCTCGCCCGGTGATTCCGAGATCGAGGGTGCCGGCACCAACATAGATGGCTACGTCCTTGGGTCTCAAGAAATAGAATTCGACACCGTTCACGGTGTCGTGCACGACTAATGATCTGGATGACGCTTCAGCCAAGTAACCGGCTTCCCTCAGGATGGCCCGAGCTGGCTCCGCTAATTGACCCTTGTTTGGCACAGCAACTTTGAGGACCACGCTATGGCTCCTGTTCGTTTAAGTCTGGATGGCTTTTTGACTAGATGTTGCGAAGGCGAATGGTAGTTACAAATATTTGTACACGTCATGCAAGGACAAATTGTGCGCATGCATGAGCACTTGGATGTGGTAGAGCAGTTGTGAAATTTCCTCAGAGAGTGCTTCTGGGCTCTCGTGTTCGGCGGCCATCCAAACCTCGGCTGCCTCTTCGACGATCTTCTTACCAATCGCATGAGTGCCCAATTGAATGAGTTCTACCGTGCGTGAATCATCACCGCCAAGAGCAATACGGTCCGATAACTCATCAAAGAGTGAATCAAAACTCTTTTCGGGATTTGGACCAGACATGATGCAACCCTAGCGAAAGCCGACACTTTGATCGCGCGGCTGACTCTGGAGAGCCATCACAAGGGCCGCTTGGGCCGCCTCTTCCCCTTTATTTTCTGGTGAATCAGGCAATCCACACCTATCGAGTGCTTGCTGCTCGTTATCAACGGTGAGAAGACCGAAACCGACGGGAATCCCCTCATCCAGTGACACGCGAAGTAGGCCCTCGGTTGCCGCGTTGCAAACGTATTCAAAATGCGGGGTCCCGCCGCGGATAACAACTCCTAGCGCAACGATGGCTTCAACTTTGGCTAGGCGTGCCACGCGTTGGACACCCAATGGCAATTCAAAAGCCCCGGGTACTCGAACGAGTTCCGTGGTGGCACCCGCAGATTCACACGTGGCTGTGGCTCCCGCGATAAGGGCGCTCATGATCGTTTCATGCCATTGGGATGCAACGATCGCAACTTTCATTCCGGGTGTTGACACACTGAATTCCGGGGCATTGCCACAACTCATGATTCATCCCTCTGCCGAAAGGCCACGATTCTTTCCATATATTTTGCGAGAGCATCTACCTCAATGTTAACGCGTTGACCCACCTGCGCTTGACCAAGATTTGTCTCGGCCAAAGTCGTTGTAATTAAGGAGACAGTAAATTGATGTGAATCAGCAGATGGGTCTGTAACTGAAGCGACGGTAAGCGACACACCGTTGACCGCTATTGAACCCTTTTCTATGACATAGGGGGCGAGTGATGGAGGAAGCTCAATTGTGAGAACAGTCCACTCTTCATGTGGGTCGATGGCAAGCACGTGAGCGATGCCATCAACGTGTCCTTGCACAATGTGACCACCGAGCCTCCCCGACACAGGTACGGCGCGCTCGACATTAACCGCACTCCCCACCTCTAATTCGCCAAGAGAGCTTCGGTTCAATGTTTCCAACATTACGTCTGCGGTGAATTTTTCGGCGTCGTAATTGACCACAGTGAGGCACACACCATTGACGGCTATGGACACCCCAGCCACGGCATCAGTGAGAACCTTGGGCGCACGTATCTCAATTCGCGCAGAGTCTGCACCTGTTGAGATAGATGTCACTTCACCCAGTGACTCAACAATTCCAGTAAACATGATCAGACTCTAACGAGTCCGTACGGTGCCGCGGACAAGCAAGTCTCCCCCAAGTACTTGCGTGTGTATATCGCTGAGAGCGATTGCACCATTACCACTAGGGGCACCGCCGGCTGTGGGCAAAGACATGGGTCCTGAGCCAAAAGACACGGGCGCCGTGAATGTAATCACCTCTTGGATAAAGCCCCGATCAAGAAATGCACGCGCTAATTGTGGCCCACCTTCCAAGAGCGC
Source organism: Candidatus Nanopelagicales bacterium (assembly GCA_040261955.1). Lineage (GTDB taxonomy): Bacteria > Actinomycetota > Actinomycetes > S36-B12 > S36-B12 > UBA4592. The sequence goes on along the minus strand of JBDQMZ010000030.1, from coordinate 17,150 downwards.
ATGGGATACGCCGATCTTGCCCAACTCAACCATGACGGCATCGATGTTATGCGTATGAAAATGAATAACTCTTTCACCTGGCGTGGAATAGATGCGTGAATTTGCCTGAACGATTCGATTTCCTATGATCACTCGAATCGGCTGGCGCTCACTCGGTTCACCTTGTGCATCGCGAGCGTTGAGGGCAGGGTCATCGATTAAAACAGTGCCGGTTCCCACAATGATTGCTCCGACACGGCCGCGCAGGTCCTGCGTGAACGCATTAGCCGTTGGTCCCGTTATCCGAGTGGACAGCCCGATGCCTCGAGAGACTCGGCCATCGAGTGATTGAGCAAACTTCCATGTGACAAATGGCATGCCCGTTTTGGCCCAATAATTCCAGGGACCATTAAGTCGCTCCGCCGATTCACGTTCAACCCCGGCTACGACCTCCACACCTGCAAGAGCAAGAGTGGCCGCGCCGCCGGCTGCGGATGAAGACCTGTCACTGGCTGCGAATACAACTCGACTAATCCCAGCATTGATAATCGCTTGCGAGCATGGACCCGTGCGTCCTTGGTGGTTACAGGGTTCGAGTGATACGTACATGGTTGCTCCCCGTACATCGACACCTGCCTTTGTCAGCGCATCAATTTCCGCATGAGGAGTCCCAGCTCCACGATGAAACCCTTCGGCTACAACGGTGCCATTTTTGACAATCACCGCGCCGACTCGGGGATTATCACTTTCAGGACCTAACTGTGCCAACGAAATAGCACGGAGCATCAGCTCCCGATCATTCTCGAGGACCACCTAGGCTCGACTCACGAGCTGCGCAAGTGCAACGACTTCTGCCGCGGGGTCTCCCGATTGATAGACGCTCGAACCAGCAACAAAAACATTGGCTCCGGCCTCGGCACACTCAACAATGGTGTCTCGACTCACTCCGCCATCAACTTCGATCCAGATTTCGGTCCCACAAATTTCCCGTGCCCGCCGAATTTTAGGAAGCATGTTACTCATGAATGACTGACCTCCGAATCCGGGCTCAACTGTCATAATGAGAATCATGTCGAGATCTGGTACAAGGAAATCTAGTAATTCCAGTCCCGTTCCAGGTTTAAAGGCCGCGGCGGATCGAGCCCCTGTTGAGCGAATATCCCTAGCTACAGCAGAAGGATTCCGTGCCGCCTCAATATGGAAAGTGACCGAGAATGCGCCCACTTCACCGTATGCGGGTGCCCAGCGATCAGGGTCGTCGATCATCAGGTGGACATCAGCCCGAAGTGAAGTGTTTTCTATGACATCGCGCACCACTGGTAAACCAAATGTCAGATTGGGAACAAAGTGGTTGTCCATGACGTCCAAATGGATCATGTCCGCGACGCCGTCAACCCTCGCGATTTCCGCATTCAATGCGCCAAGGTTGCTATTGAGAACACTCGGAGATATCAGCACCTTGTCAGAATATCGGAATATCTAAATACATTAATCAGTTGCGTCGAATCAATGCAAAGTACATTGCGTCTGTTCCATGGACATGAGGCCACAACTGCACATCCGGTCCCGACCCTAGGTCGGGGATTCCGGGGAAGAGGGGTCGAGCATCCTCCAATTGAGCACCTCCACGTTCTTCGAGCACGGAGCGCACCAGCATTCTCGTTTCCTCGACATGCGGTGAGCACGTGACGTAACAGACGATTCCCCCGCCACGCACGCTGTCTAATGCGGCATTGAGAAGGTCCTCTTGGAGTGAAGTTAACTCGTAGAGATCCCTCTCTTGCTTGCGCCACCGAGCCTCAGGTCTGCGGCGCAATGCACCTAGTCCCGTGCACGGGGCGTCCACCAGAATTCGATCGAAGAACTGGTTGCCCCATGGACGTGTCCTGGCATCTGCCACTAGGACTGACGTTTCGGGATTAACAATCCGCTCAATAAGCCGTGCTCGATGAGCGTGCAACTCAACCGCGGTGAATGTAACCCCGGATGGCACGGAGTCAGATATCAATGCTGCCTTTCCACCTGGACCTGCACACATGTCAAGCCATGCGGATTCAGGGCCTATCGGCTTGGACAGTAAAAAGGCCTGCGCAACCAGTTGGCTACCTTCATCTTGCACGATTGCATGACCCAATCGAACTGCTTCAATGTCCTGCGGCACCGTGGACTCAACGACCCGCGCCTGAGTACTCCAACGACCAGAACTTGTCCCGTCGATCTCACTTTCACCTGACCGGATTGCCAGTACAGGCTTGGCAGGAGTGTTATTTTCTTTCAACAGCGCTTCTAATTCTGATGCTGAGCGACCCGAGGCGTTGAGAGCCTCTCGATAGGAATCAATGATCCATTCGGGGTGGGAATATTTCACCGCGAGACTCAAATCCTGCGTGTTGATGTCTGAGGAATCCGATTCAAGATTGCGCACTACACATCGAAGGATCGCATTCACAAACCCAGCTTTCGCTTTTCCGTGGGCATCATTGACATTGAGTCGGGCCAGATTCACGCTTGAGTCGACTGCAGCATGATCTGGAACTCGCATTGCAACGATCTGATGGATACCCATTCGTATGATGTCCAATAGGGCTGGCTCGATGGCCGTAATTTCTCGGTCCGCGCATGCCTGCGCAAGCGAGTCATAGAGCATTTGATTTCGCAAGACTCCATAGGCCAGTTCGACCGTGAAAGCCGCGTCGCGCCCATTCAGCGCATTGTTTTTGAGGACCTGGGCCAGTGCCAGATTGGCATAGGCTCCTTCATCTCGCACGAGGCCCAGCAACTCCAATGCGGCCTTGCGCGGGATGTCAATGGTGCTCTCGGTGCTCACATAAACCTTTCCTGTGGTTGCCGTAATCCTCGAGCCCAGTCGGCAGCCTTCATGGACTTGCGTCCCTGAGGCGTCAGCATGCCGAGTGCTACAGCCGTGGTGGCGGTGCCCACGAGAACCCGATTTCTTTCAATTCGAATCTCACCGGGACCGAGGCTGTGGTCTGAATCGATGAGCACTATCGGGTCAATGACAAAAGAGTCACCGTCGGGGCTGGTTGTCCATGCCCCGGGCGCGGGCGTCATGGACCTAATTCTCCGGTCAACTTCTCGAGCCGGGTATTCCCAATTGATTCGGGCATCGGCCTTCTCAATTTTTGGAGCGTAGGTCACCCCGTCACTAGGTTGAGCCACGGGAGTCAAGAGTCCCTGTTCAAGTGCATCGATGGTTTGATGCAGCAGAACTGCTCCAGACTCAGAAAGCTTGTGCAGAAGGGATCCTGCAGTGTCGCTGGGCAATATCGCCTCAACCATGGTTCCTAGGACAGGCCCAGTATCCATGCCTTGATCGAGGAGAAAAGTCGTGGCACCAGTCATTTGATCACCGCACCAGATTGCGTGCTGAACCGGCGCGGCCCCACGCAAGGCCGGCAGCAAAGAGAAATGGAGATTCACCCAACCGAAGGCGGGAATCGCCAGCATGTCGGCTGGAATGATTTGGCCGTAGGCGACTATCGGAATGCAATCGGGCTCCAAGGCACGCAGTATTTCTGCCGCAGAAGCCACCTTCTCTGGCGCCAAAACTTCAATGCCATGATCACGAGCTAAAAGTTCCACGGCGCTGGGGATGAGTGTGCGCCCTCTTCCGGTCCGTGAGGGCGGTTGCGTAAGTACCGAAAGAATCTCGTGATGAGAGTCGATCAAGAGTTGCAGGGCAGGGACAGCCGCGGCTGGCGTGCCAGCGAAAACTAAGCGCACCCTAAAGCCACTTTTGAGATAAAGCGTGCGGGCTTGTTTTGACTATTGTGTCGTCACCGAACCAATCTGACTCACGAATAGCTTTCATGGCCTCTTTGCGAGTCTCGGGGTCAAGCCGATCAATAAAGATAATTCCATCAAGATGGTCTGTTTCATGCTGAACACAACGGGCGAGCAAGTCCGACCCGACCAACTCAATGGGCTCGCCATACATGTTGAATCCTTTTGCCACCAAACTCATTGAGCGTGGAGTGTCAAAAGATAGTCCCGGTAAGGAAAGGCATCCTTCTTCACCGATCTGAAGGTCATCGGACAAATCTAAGGTTGGGTTCACGACATGACCCAGGTCATCGTCGACCCAATAAGTGAAAACTCGGAGGGACACCCCAAGCTGCGGCGCGGCCAAACCAACACCCGGGGCCTCTTGCATAGTGTCAGTCAAATCTGCCACCAACTTTCGAAGCTCCTTGTCAAAATCGACAACTTCTGCAGCCGGTGTTCGCAAAACCGGGTCACCAAAGATTCGAATTGGTTGGATGGCCATGATGGGAGTCTAGATCATGTTGATGGGGACTAGAAATCTCTGGGATCGACACGCACTTGCACGTGTCCGCACTTTGAGTCTGTCGAACGCACACGTGTCAACTCCAACAAGTGTCTGGATAGTTCACTTCCACGCGATCGATTGACCACCAAAAAAGCGTGGACACGAGTATCGCCGACCTGCTCGTGGTTGAGATGGTCGATGGGGCCGAGAACGGAGAAATAATCTCCCCCGTGCCCTCGTTGAGCACGCCCGTTCGAGAGCATCATCCCTTGAATGTTGGTAATAAAGGCCTCGATGTCGGACCGAGCACCGTCAATACGAACAAACCTTGTGCTCGGCGGCAGATGCGCTTCGCGTCGTTCTGAGAGTTCGCGTGAGGCAGCCCAGCGTGCATCCCAGCGAGTTACGGCTTGGACGGCACGCTCGACAGCTGGCGCGACGATCACAATGTGTGCACTCGATGAACCCATCACCGCCGCATTGAAGAATCTCCGCAGTAATGATTCCTGAGCCAAGAGGGATGGTGCACTCGTGGACGCATCCAGAACAATGACCGCTGAATAACCACCAATTGCAATGGGCTCTGCTCCAGGCGTGGCAACAATGATTCGAGGCGTGCCGTCCACATGATCGATCATGCGATCTGCTTGAGACCACAAAATTGGGGTGCCTGGGAAGGCCCGTCCAATTTCCTCGGCCGTTCGCTCCGCGCCAATGGACAATGCTTTGGTCCGATTTCCAGCGCAGGAACATCGCCATGTCTGGATGCCGCAGCGGATACAGCGAGTCACAGATCCGGTGCCACTGCGCACCGTTTGAATTGCTCCACCACACTGGCAAGTAGCAACCGCCCCACAATCAAGGCACATGATGACGGGTATGTAGCCCTTGCGAGCCACTTGAATGAGCACTGGTCCAGTGGTGAGCCCTTTCTGTGCTGCCTGCCAAGCAATTCGAGGAATACGTGCTTGTGCTGGGTCCAAAGCAGCATCTTCGGGTACAACGGCACGCACTCGCCCCATGACGCTCTTTTTGGCCACACTAGACGGGGAAATGTCGATGGCCCATCCACTTTCACACCAAGATTGAGTCACCACAGACCTGCTTGTGTTTCCCACCAGTAGCGAGCATTCAGATTCGTGGCTTCTCAGCGCGGCCACTTCACGGGCATCCCAGTACGGTGCATGCGGATCTGAATAGGTGTCATTACCGTCATCCCACATGACAATCGCTTTGAGATTAGCCACAGGAGCAAATACAGCCGACCTCGTTCCGATGACCACGCGACTGACACCTGCATGTATCCGTTGAAATGCTTTATAGCGCGCAGCCTCGCCCAACTCCGCCGTCAGCACCTCCACAGAGGAGTCGCCCATGAGTTCAAGGAAGTGACGAACATCTTTGACATCGGGGACCAAAATCAATATGCCTGCTGCATCATGATGTTCTCCAGATCCGTTGCGGATGCAATCAATCAACCCTCGAATTTCCCTGCGCCAATCTGTCGCAGGCGCTGACGACCAGCAACCGCGTACGGTCTCTCCCGCTCTCAATTGACCGAGAACAGACGAGCCGTTGTCATACGCGTCCCAGCATATGGAATCGGTTACCTCGCCTGATTCGGATACTTGAACTGAAGCCGCAGCCTGGAGTTGGGTCGCTCCTGCGGAAATTCGGCCATGTTTTTTTGGCACCGCGGCACGCACAACATCCCAGAACAACCCTGCATAACGCTGACACACCGAAAGCACCAAAGACAATGTCTCCGCTGTCAATGCGGGACCAATGACTCTTTCGATGCTGGAAAGTTTGGAAACTTCGGACTCTGCGATCCGATCGATCACTATTGCGTCGGTTAACGCACGGTTGAAACGAACTCGCACTTTGCAACCGATGCTCACTTGATCATCGAGTTCGCTCGGGACAACATAATCGAAGTCCCTGTCGAGATGTGCAATCGAAACATCGACTCGAACGCGAGCAATCGGATTTACTTTTGCTGGCTCAGCCTTTTTTACTTTTGTTGGTTTTGCAGCCCGTTTAGTAGGAGCAGAGTCAGCTAAAAGAAGTAGCTGCTCCTGCCCTTCATTCACGGGTCAACGAAATCAGAGGCCAGCTGCGGTGCGCAGTTGTTCTGCTCGATCAACATTTTCCCAGGTAAAGAATCCACCCTCAGCAGGACGACCAAAGTGCCCATAGGCAGCCGTTGGCTTGTAAATCGGGCGAAGGAGATCTAGATCGTGGATGATCGCGGCAGGACGAAGATCAAATACCTTGAGCACTGCCTCTTGAATTTTTTCATCGCTGACGACACCTGTGCCAAATGTCTCGACAAATACGCCCACGGGATGAGCCTTACCGATGGCGTAAGCCACTTGCACTTCACAGCGAGTGGCCAGTTTGGCGGCAACAACGTTCTTGGCAACCCATCGCATGGCATAAGCCGCTGAGCGGTCCACCTTTGACGGATCCTTGCCTGAGAAGGCGCCGCCACCATGGCGAGCCATGCCGCCGTACGTGTCAACGATGATCTTTCGACCGGTGAGACCAGCATCGCCCATGGGGCCACCCACAACAAAGTTACCCGTGGGATTGACCAATAGGCGGAAATCTTTTGAATCAAGATTTACATCTTTCAGGATTGGCTCAACAACATATTTGCGAACATCAGGCGCCAATTGCCCGTCCAGATCAATACCCTCAGCGTGCTGACTACTGATAACTATCGTGTCGATGCGCACAGGCTGGTCGTTTTCGTCGTAGGCGATGGTCACTTGAGTCTTGCCATCGGGACGGAGATAGGCCATTTGTCCGTTCTTGCGAACCGCGGTCAACTGCTGTGCCAGCTTGTGTGCGAGTGAAATAGGCAAAGGCATGAGTTCTGGAGTGTCCGTGCAGGCATAGCCAAACATCAGACCTTGGTCGCCCGCGCCCTGTCGATCCATGGGATCGGCGCTGCCACCTTCGCGCTCTTCGATCGCGTCATTGACACCCTGTGAAATATCCGGTGACTGCTGCCCGATTGAAACCGAGATGCCACACGATGCCCCATCAAACCCTTTTTCAGAGGCGTCGTAACCGATCTCCAGCACCGTATCGCGCACGAGAGACATGACGTCAGCGAAACCCTCTGTGGTGACCTCACCCGCGACATGGACTTGACCGGTGGTGAGCATGGTTTCCACCGCTACTCGACTGGAGGGATCCTGACGGAGAAGATCATCGAGGATAGCGTCAGAGATTTGGTCGGCCATCTTGTCGGGGTGACCTTCGGTCACGGATTCAGAAGTAAAGAGTCGGTGGGCCACAGGTTTCCCCTTCATATTGATTCATTTGCGTCATTACAACGCCAACTCCCATTGGGTGTCAACGCGAGTGATGTGCAGGTCCAGCGACCTAGTGTAGCCCCTCAAGGATGGATCCAAGTCGAGCCACGAGAGCCTGAGCGATTTGATCCTTGGTCCCACTCTGCTTCTGGTGTGATTGGGAATCCATGAAAATGACCTCAGAGTGGTCCTCACCAAAAATGGCCCCGTGTGCCACATTGTTGACTACCAGCATCTCGCAGCCTTTGGCTTTCAATTTTGTCGCTCCCAAGGAGATGAGTTCTTCATCAGAGTGCACGGTTTCTGCCCCAAACCCAATAACCACAGGCAGGGACGAACTTCCTCGCTCACTGCACACTGTCGCCAAAATGTCAGTCGTTTGCTGGAGATTCAATGCCGGAATTTCAGAACTTTTGGAGTCCTTCTTGATCTTGCCTTCTTGAACATCGGTAGGGCGAAAATCTGCTACCGCGGCAGCCATAACCAGCGCATCGGGCTCGTGGGTCATGGTTTCACGAACAGCATCAAGCATCTGGGCTGCACTTGGCGCCTTCACATGATTAACCCCTGCGGGAACGGCCTCCTGGACTGAGCCCGTTATTAGTGTGACCTGTGCACCTGCCGCGAGTGCCGCTCTCGCAATTGCAATTCCTTGCTTGCCGCTGCTCCGATTGCCCAAGAACCTGACCGGGTCCCAACTCTCCTGAGTCCCGCCGGCCGTCACAACAACGTGTCGACCCGAAAGCAGACCGGCCGTTCCATTGAGTAGAGCGGTTGCTGCATCGAAAATACTAATCGGGGAGGGTAGCCTCCCGACACCTGAATCCTTGCCCGTTAGTCGACCCGAATCTGGATCGAGCACAAAATTTCCACGGGAACGCAAAAGTGCAACATTGTGAGCGGTCGCGGGATGCTCCCACATTTGAGTGTGCATTGCGGGGGCGATGAGTACGGGTGCTGTTGCGCTGAGAAGAGTGTTGCCCAGCAGGTCGCTGGCCACACCGTGAGTGGCCCGTGCCAAGAAGTCTGCCGTTGCCGGGGCAATGATTATCAGGTCAGCACTCGCACCGATGTCAATGTGGGCGACTCGATCGACTCCATCCCACACAGATGTGGACACAGGCTTACCTGAAAGTGCCTCAAAGGTGGCAGACCCGACAAAGCGCAGAGCATTCTCCGTGGGCACGACGGTGACGTCATGCCCCGACTCGGTGAGGAGGCGTAGTAACTCAACAGATTTGTAGGCGGCTATTCCGCCGCACACCCCGAGAACGACCCGAGGCAATTTAGTCCTCGACTACCTCGATGGTGAGCCCGTTGTCGGTGCTGCCTGAGGCAACGGGTGAATCCAATTCAATGGGCTCTGAGGTGAGTAGTCCCGCATCAATTTCACGAAGGGCAATCGATAGTGGCTTTTCCTGTGCATGGGTTTCAACAAGTGGACCGATGTATTCGAGGAGACCCTCACCCAACTGGGCGTAATAAGCATTGATCTGTCGAGCGCGCTTGGCCGCGTAACTCACCAAGGAATACTTGGAATCCGTTTTGGTCAGGAGATCATCGATCGACGGATGGGTGATGCCTTCGGGGCGTACGCTCATGGATCCTCATTTCACAACTTCAAGTCTCTGGGTCATGTCAATGGTCAAGTGACATGCTCACCCCGAGATCTCGGGGCCAGCCACCAATGCTATCAAGTCCTCCGCACAGGACCGCACAGTGGCATTCGTCACCACAGCATCGAACTCCGCCGCCGCCGCCATTTCCGTTGCCGCGATCTCAAGCCGCCGCTCCAGAGCTTCGGGGGCCTCGGTGCCTCGTCCCCGAAGGCGTTCCTCTAGAACTTCCCAACTTGGTGGCTGAATGAAGGCCAATGTTGCATCGGGAGCACTCAAACGAACCTGCCGAGCGCCTTGAACCTCAATCTCAAGAATCACAGGTTGCCCATTGACTCGATGTTCATTCACAGGAGCAAGCGGGGTTCCATATCGATTGCCTGCATAGGTTGCCCATTCCAACAGTCCCCCCGATTCAATGAGTGCGTCGAATTGCGAGTCCGACACGAAAAAATAATCATGACCCTCAATTTCACCATCGCGGGGCGCCCGGGTTGTCGCAGAAACAGAAAGCCATGCATTGGGGAGCAGCGTGAGAACTTCACGGACGACCGTACTTTTCCCTACACCTGATGGACCTGACACAACAAGTAACGGTGCTTTGCTCATTGCACGCCAGACTGGTGCGATAGGGCACTGGTTGCCGCATTCACTTCTGCGGCAATTTCTTGAGCAGCCTTGGACATGTCAACCGCACCTGTAATGGGACGACCAATGACGAGAAGATCCGCACCTGCAGAAATGGCCTGGTGGGGTGTTGCGACCCGCTTCTGATCGTTTGCGCTGACACCACCTGGCCGAACACCGGGTGTGATGAGAATGATGTCTGAAGGGACTATCCCCCGCACTGCCTCAACCTCCTGCGGCGAGCAAACGAGCGCACGCGCACCAGCCGCCACCGCATTTGCCGCCAAAAGGAGAACAGTTTCCTGTGCAGGCGTGCCGATTCCCATTCGCTCCAACTCTTGGTCATCCAAGCTGGTCAAAATTGTGACTGCGGTTATTCGCGTATCAGGTAATGCCAAAGCAGCAGCTTCGATCATGGCCGCTCCACCTGAGGCGTGGACCGTGAGGTACGTCGGCTGGAATGCAGCCAATGTGGACGCAGCTCCTGACACGGTGTTCGGAATATCGTGCAACTTGAGGTCCAAGAAGAGATCGCACCCACTCTCAGAAACAACGTCGACGGCGCGCGGTCCGTCCCGATAAAAAGTTTCGAGACCAACTTTTACTGTCGATACAAATGGAGAGACTGCGTTCACCCATGATTTCATTTCACCAAGATTGGGTGCGTCAAGAGCGACTGCAATGGGAGCTTTTGCCATCGGTGTACCTGTCCTTTCGCGTGTCCGCCCTGACGAGCTGGATCCAATGATCACTCGGTGATGAAATCCCAGTCATCTGCAAAAGTTTCCTGGGCAGGATCTAGCACTAGATCCACATTGCGGTGAGCGTATGACACGGCGTCAGCGAATTTGGAGAAACCCCGCTGGCCAAGCTCACTTGCGAGTTCACGTTGAATGCGAATCGGTGCAGATGGATCATTAAAAATCGATGTACCAACCGAAACTGCATTTGCTCCGGCCAGAATGAACTCCAATGCGTCATGTCCGGATCGAATTCCACCCATACCAATAATGGGAACTTCGGGCATGGCTTGCCTGATCTCCCAAACGCAGCGAACTGCCACGGGGCGAATAGCGGGGCCGGAGAGCCCGCCTGTGACGCCAGCCAAGGCGGGGCGCATGGTGGTCGTGTTCATGACCATGCCAAGTAGCGTGTTGATGACTGACACGCCTGTTGCACCCGCGGAGATAACTGCACGAGCAATTTCAACGATGTCTGTGACATCAGGTGAGAGCTTGGCAAAAATCGGTATCTTGCTGTCACTGTTCCGGCGAACCGCTTGTACGACATTGGCAGCCGAATCACTCCTGCATGCAAATACTTGTCCTCGATCTGCGACGTTTGGGCACGAGATATTCACCTCAATGGCGTCGACACCACCTGCCACCCGCAACTTTGCCGCGACTTTGCCAAATTCCTCGGCCGTCCCACCTGCTATCGAAACAATCGTGCGTGCTCCACGGGCATTGAGCCAGGCCAAATCCTGCTCGATAAAAGTGTCAACCCCCGGACCTTGGAGTCCGATTGAGTTCAACATTCCACTGGGTGTTTCAGCCATTCGCGGCGTAGCACGCCCGGAACGCGGCGCCAGCATGATGCTCTTTGTGACGATTCCACCCAATTCAGTGATGTCGAAATAGTTATCCAGTTCCCGTCCTGCGGCGGCGCAACCTGACGCAGTGAGCACGGGGCTCGAAAGATTCAACCCCCCAAGGTTTGTTGACATGTCCAGCCAACTTTGCGGGGTCACAATGGACCCACGATTCCCCGCAGGCTCTGGAGCCTGCGCCCCTTGAGAAGAAATTCCTTGAGTGGAAATAATGGCTCTGGTCATCAGATACCAGCTGCTTCGGGCGCACCGAATGTGTCGGAGGGCACTGTTCCGATATCAGACCAACGAACTCGATCTCCCCTGAAAATAGGCCCTTCAACGCAGGAGCGCACCATCCGAGTTATTGAGTCATCGCCGACTACGGGAAGTACACACGTCATGCACACACCGATACCGCAAGCCATGGATTCCTCGACCGAACATTGACTGAAAATTTTCCTTGTCGTTGCGATTTCCGCCACCCGAGCCAGCATTGGCATGGGACCGCAGGCATAAATGATGTCAGTGCTCCCTGCGTCAATGGTTGCATCAAGGACATCAGTGACGCGACCTTTGATACCGGAGCTACCGTCGTCCGTTGTCACGGTCAGCGAGCTTGAGACTCGCTTCAGATCCAAGCCGCCAAAGAGTTTGTCTTCACTCGACGCTCCAATGATCGAGTCGACGCGGCATCCGCGTTCTCGTAACTTTTCAGCCAATAGAAACAGTGGGGCTGATCCATAACCACCCCCAATGAGTGCACAAGAGACCGCCTGAGTCGGGAGGGTGAACGGCTTTCCCAGTGGACCTACAAGACTGACTTGGTCATGTCGCTTGCGACTCGCGAGCCAAGTGGTCCCTTTACCGACTGGGGAAACCACGAGGTCTAGCGAACCACCATAAACGCCCCGCGATTGAACGCGGTGAATTGCAAAGGATCGCCTCAGCACCATGCTGGTTTCCTCGCCGCCCATGCCGACCGTGACAAACTGCCCAGGTTGAGCGAATTCAGCGATACCAGGTGCGGTGATTGACAATATGAAATAGGAGCCGGATCGATTTATATCTAAAATTTCGCCCATTACCTGAATGGGTTTTGATTGGCCGGAACCGCTGCCACCCGCATTGGAACTCATGGTGCCCACGGTACTCATTGCGCACCTTCCTGAGCCAAGGACCTCAACTTGTTCAGGTTGCTCGCATGCTCCTGTATTGACAGCACGGACGCTTCCTCATTGATGAGAGACTCGATGCCCTGAACGGCTGCCCCGAGACCTTGCACAGTCGTAATACACGCGACACCTTTGGATACGGCCGCAGTTCGAATTTCATAGCCATCTTTTCTGGGACCAACCCCATAAGGAGTGTTTATGATTAGATCGATCTCGCCAGCCATAATGGCATCAACGGTCGTTCGTTGTCCTTCACTCCCGCGGCCCTCGAACTGTTTGCGAATAACCTCCGCTTGAACACCATTGCGTCGCAGAACGTCGGCTGTACCAGCCGTTGCAAGAATGGTGAAGCCCAGATCAGCCAACTTCTTGACCGGGAATATTGCAGAACGCTTATCACGATTTGCCAATGACACGAACACCGTGCCGGAAGTGGGTAAGCCCCCGTTGAACGCGGCCACCTGCGATTTTGCAAATGCGACTCCGAAGTTCTGGTCAATGCCCATAACCTCGCCCGTCGATTTCATCTCCGGACCGAGGACGGTGTCAACGCCGTGGAAACGGCCAAACGGCAATACGGCTTCCTTCACCGCTACAGCACAGCCTTGAGGTAAGGAACCTCCATCACCAGCGACAGGCAACATTCCACTCTTTCGCAGTTGCGCAATAGTTTCACCCATCATGACGCGTGCGGCTGCCTTGGCAACTGCCACTCCTGTTGCCTTAGACACAAAGGGAACGGTGCGCGAGGCCCGAGGGTTGGCTTCCAGGACGTAAAGAACATCACTCACCAACGCGAATTGGACGTTAATGAGTCCACGCACACCGACACCTTTGGCCAACTCCAATGTGGACTCACGAATTCTTTGAATATCTTCTGCCCCCAAGGTAATGGGAGGGAGAACACAAGCGGAGTCACCTGAATGAATACCAGCTTCTTCGATGTGTTCCATGACGCCCGCGAGATAAAGTTCGACGCCATCGAATATTGCATCAACGTCGATCTCAATGGCATCATCCAAAAATCTATCCACGAGAACTGGATGTTCCGGATTAAGTTCCGTCGCTCGCTCTAGATAGCTTTTGAGCATGTCCTCGGAATAAACAATCTCCATACCGCGACCTCCAAGAACGTAGCTGGGCCTGACAAGTACGGGGTATCCGATTCGCGTGGCAATATCCCTGGCTTGTTCAAACGACTTTGCAGTTCCATGCGCAGGTGCCGGAACTCCTGCCCTCTCAAGAACCTTGGAAAAAGCCTCTCTGTCTTCAGCCGCATGGATCGCCTCAGGTGGCGTCCCGACAATTGGGACGCCTGCGTCCGCGAGACCCTGGGCCAGCCCCAACGGAGTTTGACCACCCAATTGCACGATTACCCCGGCAAGTTCACCTCGCGAGCTCTCGGCCTCAACGATCTCCATGACATCCTCGAAAGTCAGTGGCTCAAAGTAGAGCCTGTCAGAGGTGTCGTAGTCCGTTGACACTGTCTCGGGATTGCAATTAACCATGATGGTTTCGAAACCTGCATCACGCAGAGTCATGGCAGCATGTACGCAGGAGTAATCAAACTCGATTCCCTGACCAATTCGGTTAGGTCCAGACCCGAGAATGATTACTTTCTTGCGTTCAGTGGGCACAACTTCTGATTCACTGTCGTAGGTGGAATAGTGATACGGCGTTTTAGCTTCAAATTCCGCGGCACAGGTGTCTACCGTTTTGAAGACCGGTGAGACGCCCAGTCTTTTTCGCGTTGATCTAATCTCGCTCTCAGGGACACCCCGCAATTGCGCAATTTGCCGGTCGCTGAACCCAAGTGACTTGGCTGAAAAGAGTAATTCCGCGATTATGGAGTGCGCCGAACTCAGATCATCGGCAGCTTCATTGATACGTTCAATTTGATCAAGGAACCAAGGATCAATGTTCGTGGCCTCATGGACCTCGCCATTGGAAGCACCGAGCCAAAGTGCCCGCTGGACAAGACTTAATCGACCATCGTGTGGAATTTTCATGCGCTCAATGAGATCTGGTAACTCGTTAACCGATGCAGGCTCATCCCAACTGAAAATGGCAGATTTTTGTTCAACTGAACGCAAGGCCTTTTGGAGCGCTTCAGGGAAATTGCGCCCGATTGCCATGGCTTCACCGACACTTTTCATTGTCGTGGTGAGAGTAGTGTCGGCTCCTGGGAATTTCTCGAACGCAAAGCGCGGAACTTTAACCACGATGTAGTCGAGAGTCGGCTCAAAAGACGCTGGTGTTTCACGGGTGATGTCATTGGTGATCTCATCCAGTGAGTAGCCGATTGCAAGTCGTGCTGCGATCTTGGCAATGGGGAAACCAGTGGCTTTCGAAGCCAACGCCGATGACCGAGAAACCCTCGGATTCATTTCAATGACAATCAGGCGACCATCATCAGGATTTATTGCAAATTGAATATTGCAACCGCCCGTATCGACACCAACTTCACGGATGATCGCAATTCCAACATCGCGGAGGTTTTGAAATTCCCTGTCAGTTAGCGTCAAAGCTGGCGCAACGGTTATAGAGTCTCCCGTGTGAACGCCCATGGGATCCACATTTTCAATCGAGCACACCACGACGACGTTGTCTTTGTGATCACGCATTAGTTCGAGTTCATATTCTTTCCAGCCAATGATGGATTCCTCGAGAAGAATTTCAGCGGTGGGGCTAGCTTGAAGTCCTGATCCCGCAATGCGCAACAAATCCTCTTCGTTGTAAGCGATACCCGAGCCGGCTCCACCCATTGTGAACGACGGACGCACAACAACTGGGTAACCAAGTTCGCTCGCACCTGCAATGCATTCATCCAATGTGTGACAAATGCGTGACGCAGCACTCTCAGCACCGATTTCCTTCACAATCTCGCGGAATTTCTCTCTGTTCTCACCACGTTCGATGGCTTCTACGTCGGCACCGATGAGCTCAACGTTGTATTTCTCAAGGATTCCCGAGTCGTGGAGGGCTATTGCTGCGTTGAGCGCCGTTTGCCCTCCAAGAGTGGGCAGGAGCGCATCGGGTCGTTCTTTCGCGATGATGCGTTCAAGAAATTCCGTTGTTATCGGCTCAATGTAGGTGGCATCAGCGAACTCGGGATCGGTCATGATCGTGGCAGGATTGGAGTTGACCAAGACCACTCGAATACCTTCTTCGCGCAGTACTCGGCAGGCTTGTGTGCCGGAGTAATCAAATTCGCAGGCTTGGCCGATCACAATGGGTCCAGACCCAATGACCATCACGGAAGAAATATCTGATCTCTTAGGCATTGGGCATCATCTTTTCCAAGAATCGATCGAATAAATAATCAGAATCATGCGGACCTGCTGCAGCTTCAGGGTGGTACTGGACGCTAAAAGCCGGACGATCAAGAAGTTCTAATCCCTCAACAACATTGTCATTGAGACACACGTGACTGACTCGCGCACGCCCGTAGGGGGTCTCGAAGACCTCTAAGTCTGGAGCCCTGACGGCAAACCCGTGGTTGTGGGCCGTAATTTCCACCTTGCCGGTTGTGAGGTCCTTCACAGGTTGGTTGATCCCACGGTGTCCGTATTGGAGTTTGTATGTTTCCAATCCAATGGCACGACCGAGGATTTGATTTCCAAAACAGATTCCGAACATGGGCAACTTTGCATCGAGTGCTGATTGCACCAACTCCACGGCAGCGTTTGCCGTCGCAGGATCTCCCGGCCCATTTGACAGGAAAATGCCATCAGGATTTAGTTGCTGAATCTGAGTCCACGAGGTTGAAGCCGGCACGACATGGACTCGAATTCCCCGCTCCGCCATTCTTTCGGGCGTCATACTCTTGATCCCAAGGTCCACGGCAACGCAAGTAGCTTTAACTTCACCCTGCGGCTCAATTGTGTACATCTGAGCGCAGGTGACTTGATGGGTAAAGCTCGCGCCCACCATTAATGGGCTTTGCACAACTTGCTCCACTAATTTGTCAATGGAACCCCGAGATTGATCGCCGGAAAAGATCCCCATGCGCATGGCGCCACGCTCACGCAGATGTCGGGTGAGCGCCCTCGTGTCGACCTCACTGATGCCAACAATCCCGTTGTGACTAAGGGCATCTGGCAAAGTGCCCTCGGAGCGCCAATTGGACACGACCCTGGAGATCTCGCGAACAACAAATCCTGCGGGCCACATGCGGCTTGATTCGGCATCCGTCGCATTTACCCCCGTGTTACCAATATGGGGGGCGGTCATGACAACGATCTGCCCGCAATAGGACGGATCAGTGAGCGTCTCTTGATACCCGGTCATGCCCGTGGAGAACACGGCCTCGCCAAAGGCTGAACCGGCATGACCGAATGATTGCCCAAACAGATGGAACCCGTCCTCCAATACGAGAACCGCCGGAATTTTCGGCGCGCGAGTCTGTTTGTTGGATTGCATCATGAGCTTTGTTCCGATCCCTTCGCTTCTGCGTTCTTGATCTCACCTGACATAAATTCGCCTGATTCGACCAGAGCCACGAGTCTGGCGTGCCCTTCGACGGTGTCAGCACGCACCCCCGTGTCC
>JBDQMZ010000029.1:0-2556 GCA_040261955.1 Candidatus Nanopelagicales bacterium | reverse complement strand
TGATCCAAGAGTTGCGACCGAGACGCGTAAGCGAATTCAAGAAAACGTTGATCTATTGGGTTATCGAGTCGACGTAATGGCACGGAGTTTGCGCAGGGGAGTGGACGAGACCGTGGGAGTCATCGTTCCAACCATCGGGGACCCATTTTTCGCTGCCATGATTGAAGAAATCGAGCGCATTGCTTTAGAAGAGGAATTAAAGGTTTTTATTGCCAGCAATTCACGGAATACAGGCACAGAGCGTGCCGTTGTTGAAGGAATGCTCGCCCGACGGGTAGCGGGACTCATTGTTGCTCCATTCATGACGGACTATGGATTCCTAACAAACATTAAAACTCCAGTTACATTTCTTGACAGGCACCCACTCGGGCTGGAGGCAGATGTCGTTCTGGTTGACGACTTTGCTGAGGCGCAGAAGGCCGTACATCACCTGGCAAGCCATGGACACACTCGCATTGCACTTGTTGTCGATAACTTGGAAATTGAAACGTCACGATTACGGCGAGACGGCTACTTGGCTGCGCACCGAGAATTGGATCTGGAAATTGATCAGAGCCTTCAGTTTTTTGATTGCGCGGATGCAGAGGCTGCTGAACTGGAAATCCGCCAAATGCTACTGCGAGAAGACATACCAACTGCCATTTTCTCTACGAGGTCAGAAACTTCCTTGGGTGTTGTCCGTGCCCTCCATCTTGGTGGAAGGACAGACATCGCAATGGTCTCTTTTGGGGATTTTGTGGCGGCTGACATATTGCAGCCATCAATTACGGTCCTCGATCATGACCCTCGCGTTCTGGCGCGCCTGGCAATGGAACGACTGGTAGAACTCATGAGAAACGGCGGACCACGCGAACCACGCGAAATCGTAGTGCCGTTGCATCTGATTTCGCGCGGTTCAGGCGAAATCTCACCACCGCTCCTGGAGGGAATCGCATGACATCCGCCAGAGAAATAGTTATTGGAATTGATGTCGGCACAACATCGATGAAAGCCCATGCTTTTGAACTCGATGGCACGATCGTTGGGCGAGCATCTCTTCCTACCGTTTGGGATGTTGGAATCAATGGTGAAGCGCAGATTGACGTTGACACTTTGACAGACACAGCTATCCAGGTGCTGGTGCGAGCAATACCCGATTCAGCGCCTGCAGGTGCAGTGATTGGCATTGGCATTACGGGCATGGCCGAGACTGGAGTTTTGGTAGATACTCAGTTGAGACCCATCATGCCTGCAATGGCTTGGTATGACGAACGGGGTAAATCTGAACTGCAGTCACTCCCGGTGGATTTCGCACAGGAGTTCGCGGCACATACAGGTCTGGGTTTTAAGGCTGAATGTTCATTCTCCAAACTTCTGTGGCATGTGAAGAAAGGGCAGAAAATCGCCCAAGACGCAACGTGGCTAAACGCATTGGAATACATTGCATTTCGACTAACTGGAGCAGTTTTTACTGAGCCATCGCTGGCCTCACGAACTGGACTGCTGGACCAAGGTTCCGGCCTGCCATGGATTCCTGCACTGGAATACTTGGGAGCCACGCCAAGTCTTTTGCCTGAAATGTGCGATGCAGGAACACCGTTTGGCAGCGTCATGCCCTCAGTCTCCGAAAAACTTCGGGGTGCCGTCGTGACTGTCGCCGGCCATGATCATTTGGTGGGGGCAATCGGCGCAGGTGCAATTAACGGAGATGACCTTTACAACTCGTGTGGGACGGCTGATGTTGTTCTGCGGTCAGTTTCTCGCACGTTAACAAATCAGGAACGCTCCAAATTGGTTCATGGAGGATTGAGTGCAGGCATGCACGTTGTTCCCGGTGTTACTGCGATTCTGGGTGCAACAAGATCTGGCTTGGTGTTGGGTCGTGTGATGTCGATGTTGGGTGCGAATGATCGCGAGTCACGTCGAGAAATCGCTGACAATTGGGATTCCAGTGCAACTCATTTTTCTGAAGTAAGCGTGACGGAACCACCGGAATGGGCAAATGAAGTAACCATCGCCTTGCGCGGCGACGTTTCCCCTGCGAATGTCTGGTCCGCGGCAATGAGATACACGCTGGAGAAAACCAGTGAACTTGTGCACGCCGTGGACGACATTGCAGGCCCATATGACTTCGCCGTAGCGGCCGGAGGCTGGGCAAGAATCGACGGCGTATATCGCGGCAAATCGCTCGTGATGCCGGGGCTGAAGCGTTTTGACGGAGAAGAACCAGGTGCAAGGGGCGCGGCCTCACTCGCTGCTCTGGCAGCGCACCAAACGAATGTACCCCTAACTGCAAATCTTGCAGTTAGTTTCGCACAACCCTCACATAAGGAGTTAATTTCATGACAATGGCCGCAGAGCAAGGCCAACCCACCACCCTCGCGTCAATCGCTGACGAGGATGGCACCTTCGCAATCATTGCCTTTGATCAACGCAACACCTTGCGTCGCATGTTTAGTGCCGTCGGGATTGAAGCCACTGATCAAGACATGCGCGATGTCAAAGTGGAGGTAACTCGGGCGCTGACACCAGATGCCACTGGCATTCTGTTGGATCCGCAATTGGGTGTTGGGGCAG
>JBDQMZ010000028.1:0-5524 GCA_040261955.1 Candidatus Nanopelagicales bacterium | reverse complement strand
GGAAAAGTACCTTGACAGGCATTTTTGACGGTGTAATACTTTTGAATCACTTGACTAGGTTCCGGGGAAAATAAAGTGAAAAGGATGCAACATTCCGGAAACACAATTAGCAAAGGAGCAACACAGTGGTCGGTAAAAAATTGAAAGTCGCGGGAATTGGGGTGACTTCTGTTGCTCTGCTTGTGGCTGGCCTCGGAGCGTCTCCAGCGGCCGCCGCAAAAAGTTCACTGGTAGTTGAAAACGTCTTCCAGTTGACCTCGACGGATCCAGCACGTTCATTTGAACAGACTGGAAACATGATCAATCATGCGTTGTACGAGACTCTGATCACGTACAAGGGCGGAGATGCATCCAAGCCGGTTCCGGCAATTGCCTCGAAGTGGCGTTATAACTCGAATGCAACTTTATTCCAGTTCACAATTGATCCGAAGGCAAAATTCTCCGATGGAACCAAGGTCACGTCGGCCGACGTGGTCTTTTCCTTGAATCGACTCAAGAACGTTAAGGGGAACCCTTCTTCATTGATGAACGGTCTTACCGTTTCAGCGCCTAACTCAAGAACCGTTAATGTGGTATCAGCGGAACCATCGCCACAGGTGCTTGCCATCCTGACTTCTCCAGCTGCGGGAATCATGAATGCAAAGGTCGTTCGTGCCTGCGGTGGAACCGATGCAGCTAATGCAGAGTCCGCTGACAAAGCGCTCGAGTGCCTAAAAAAGAAGTCTGCAGGTAGCGGGCGCTATGTACTGAAGTCCTTCAACCTCACCACTGAAGTTGTTCTTGATAAGAACATGAAATATTGGGGCGGTGTTGACAAGGATGGTTACGACCAAATCGTGATCCGTAACGTTCCTGTGAACGTTCAGCGCCTCAATGTGATCAAGGGTGCGTCTTCTATCGCAGCTGACCTTTCACCAGATCAGGCCGAAGGCGTTGGCTCAAAGGTCAATGTCATTGAAGGTAAGGCGTCTAACGTCTTCTTCTTCTACCTCAGCCAGAATCCGACGTTCTCGGATGCAACCAAGTTCACTTCGAATCAGAAGTGCATTGAAGCAGCCCGCTACGGAATCAACTACAACAAGATTGTGCGTTACGCGGGTCGTGGAGCTATTCAGGCCCCAGGAATCATCCCAAGCTTCTTCTCGGGCGCACTTTCTTCCAAAGATGCAATCAAGCAGAACACCGCTCGTGCCAAGAGGGCATTTGATGCCTGCGGCATCGGTGACACTCCCGTGGAAATTGGATACTGGGGCGATGGTGGTGCTGTAAACGGCCTGAACTTTGGTTCGCTTGCCGCACTTGTCGCTGAAGACCTTCAGGCTGTTGGTTTCAACGTCTCACTCAACGGTGCTCCCATCGCTGTCTCACTACCTCTCTACCGTGACAATAAAGAAGAGACCGGTTTGTGGTTATGGGGTCCAGACTGGCCAGATTCAACCAACTACACCGAGAGCTTTAGCCCCGGAACCAAGGTTGGATTGCGCATGGGTTGGCAAGCAGGAGCAGATAACTTGATTGAAAGCCTCCGTCAGCAAGCTGCCGTAACCACTGATCCAAAGAAGCGCGCGGTTATTTTCTCGCGCTGGCAGAAGGAAATGAACAAGAGAAGTCCATTGATTCCTCTCGTTCAGCCAGCTTCGATTTTGGTGGCTAACAAATCAGTGGAGAATGTGAAAGATCACCCAATCTGGAAGATCAACCTTCCGGAAATCACCAAGAAGTAGGTGGCTAGTCCTTCACACAAAGTAAAGCGCAATTACAAAAGAATCCAAGGAGAAAAGTGAAGCCAGTGCCGGTATTAACGCCAGTAACTAAAACGTTATTTACCGGCACTGGCCTCACCCCCTTTATCATTCGGCGACTACTCACGGCAGTAGTACTCATCCTTGGAATTACGTTTATCGCTTTTTCGGTCACCCAGTTAGTCCCAGGTGATCCTGTCGCGGCCAACCTTGGTCAAAGTGCATACAGCGATCCCGACATTGTCGCTGCTTTTAAGGCGGAGTATGGGCTTGACCAGCCCGTCCACATTCAATACATCACTTACGTGGGAAACCTGCTGCAAGGCAATCTGGGAATATCGCTATCAAGTAAACGCCCGGTAGCCGAGGACCTGGCTGAGTTCTTCCCCGCCACTCTAGAAATTGCACTCGTTGCCGTATTTGTGGCACTCGTTCTGGGAATTATTCTGGGAGTAATCTCAGCCATGACGCGTGACCGCCTTCCCGACCAAATTATTCGAGTCTTCAGTCTTACGGGTGTCTCTATGCCGGTGTTCTGGACCGCGCTGACCGCCTTCTACGTGTTCTTCTTTGTTCTCGGTTGGGCCCCTGGAACCGGAAGGCTGGAGCCAGGCGCCGAACCCCCACCTCAGGTGACAGGTATGTATACCGTTGATGCACTACTTGACGGTGACTTTGCTACGGCCTCGCAGGCCGTTTCCTACCTTTTACTCCCGGCATTAGTGCTGGCCGTTTTTGCCCTAGGGGTCATTACTAGGTTCACTCGCGCATCAGTGCTTGAGATTCTCGGAAACGATTATGTGAGAACAGCTCGTTCCAAGGGTTTGCCTGAGCGGGTTGTCATTCGACGCCATGTGCTTCGACCCGCACTGCTAGCAATCATCACAGTTGCCGGAGTTGCATTTGCTTCCCTCTTGGCCGGATCGGTCTTGATTGAAAACGTATTTTCGTGGCCTGGCCTTGGCCAGTATGCCTACAAGTCCGCGGTTGGACTTGATCTTCCGGGAATTATGGGAGTGAGCATGATTGTCGCTATCGTCTTTATCTTTATGAATCTTCTAGTAGATGTCCTTTATCGAGTAATTGATCCCCAGATGAAAGATTCAAAATGATCCTTTCACCCAACACCAGAAAAACACTCAAGGCACTTGAAACGCCGACTGAGAAAAAGGGGAAAGGAAGCACTAATTCGATTTGGCGGCAGCCACTGGCAATCGTTGGACTCACCATAGTCGGCGTGTGGGTGTTTGTTGCGGTCTTTGCCCCCTGGGTCGCTCCCTACGATCCGTACTCGCAAGAGTTTGACAAATTCATTCCTCCTTCGGCAGAACACTGGATGGGCACCGACGAACTCAACCGAGATATCCTCAGTCGGGTCATTTACGGTGCACGTATTTCACTCCCGTACTCGATCTTGTTGGTGGTCTTGTCGGCACTTATCGGCACAATCGTGGGCGGAGTTTCCGGATTCTTTGGTGGCCGAGTGGACGCTACCGTGATGCGAATCACTGATATGTTCTTTGCATTTCCTGGAATTATTTTGGCCATGGCAGTTGCGGCTGCACTCGGCCCGGAAATTCGCAATGCCGTTATTGCAATCACCATTGTTGCGTGGCCTGTGTACGCAAGATTAGTGCGAGGGTTGATTCTGAACTCGAAGTCCAGTGACTACGTTACGGCTTCATCACTTTTGGGCTCGTCTTCACTTCGTACTCTTTTTGTTGACCTTCGTCCAAATATCTCAGGACCTGTTTTTGTCTTGATGGCTTTGGAAGTGGGAACTGCGCTGTTGTTGCTTTCGGGACTTTCCTTTCTTGGCCTAGGCGCGACACCCCCCAGCGCAGAGTGGGGTGCCATGGTCTCCATGGGCGCGGTGAACTTTGATCGCTGGTGGGTAGGCCTGTTCCCGGGTATAGCAATTCTCACAGCGGTACTAGCGTTTAACTTCATTGGAGACACCCTCAGAGATGCACTCGACCCCAGAACTGCAAAGGCGTTGCGCGACTAATGACTCTTCTTAATGTTTCAGATTTGACGGTAACCCTAGCTACGTCAACAGGTGACGCGGACGCAGTCCGTAATCTCTCCTTTTCGTTGGATCATGGCGAGATTCTTGGTATTGCAGGGGAGAGCGGTAGCGGCAAAACCATGACCGCCCTGAGCATCCTGGGTCTATTGCCCTACAAGGGAAGGGCCTCTGGGTCGATTAATTTTGAGGGAAGAGAGGTACTCGGGAGTTCAAAAAGGGAGTTCCAACATATGCGGGGTAAGGAAATCTCAATGATTTTCCAAGACCCGATGACTTCGCTTCACCCCATGCTGACGGTTCAGACCCAATTGACCGAACATATGAGGTACCACAACAAAATGAGTAAGTCGGCAGCCCGGGAGAGTGCCCTTAAATTGCTCGATACAGTGAAGATCCCTGACCCAGCTTCAGCCCTTCGCGCGCACCCAAGCCAATTCTCAGGTGGAATGCGCCAAAGAATCGCTATCGCTATGGCGTTAGCTTGTGAACCGAAACTCTTGATCGCGGACGAACCAACTACTGCCCTCGACGTCACGGTGCAAGCAGGAATTTTGCGTCTTCTTCATCAAATCCGAGACGAACGCAATCTTTCAATCATGATCATTACTCACGATTTGGGTGTTCTAAGTTCCCTGACAGACAAAATTCTCATTATGTACGCGGGCTCGGAAGTCGAGTCAGGCCCTACACGCGAACTATTGTCAAACCCACGTCACCCTTATTCGCAGGGACTTATTGCAGCCCTCCCAGGTGCTAGCAGAGAAGGTAAATTTCTTACCTCAATTCAGGGCATGCCCCCAGAGCTCGGAAACTTCCCCAGTGGGTGTGCATTTCATCCTCGATGTGGATTTGCAGAGGACCGTTGCAGCGTGCCTCCAATTGATGCGACCGTGGTCTCTGAAGGTCACCGAATCTACTGTCCAGTGAATCCATTTGCACACGATCGGGTTGAACAATTATGAATGAAATTCTTTCGGTAGACGACTTGGTTGTGGAGTACAACCGCAATGGTACAAAAGTCAGAGCCGTTGCCGGTGTTGATCTGCGTCTTGAGAAGGGTGAAATTCTTGGATTGGTAGGCGAGTCTGGGTGCGGAAAATCAACTTTGGGCAAGGCCATTGTTGGGATTCTTGGTGCGGCAGAGGGGGAAATAATCTTTGACGGATTACCCGTCAAAAAATTGACTCGAGGCAAGAGACCCGAACATTTCCGAAACCTCCAAATGGTATTCCAAGATCCCTACGGTTCACTTAACCCACGGCGCAAAATCGGTGCGCAAGTAATCGACGGACTTGTTATTGGCGGGATGCACCGGTCAAAGGCCTTGGCGCGTGCACAAGAACTACTAGGCATGGTTGGTCTGCCCGCAGACGCATTGGGGCGCTTCCCACACCAATTCTCAGGCGGGCAGCGGCAACGAATTGCTATTGCGCGGGCACTTGCTGCCTCCGCCAATGTGTTAATCGCCGACGAACCAATTTCGGCGCTGGACACGTCCTCACAAGCGCAAGTTTCAAACCTTCTGGTCAATCTTGTTCACGAGTTGTCTGTCGGTATGGTGTTCATTTCACATGACCTCTCTATTGTTCGACGCATCTCGGACCGAGTGGCCGTGATGTATCTCGGCAAAATCGTGGAGACCGGAACGGTTGAGCAAATTTGGGAGAGTCCCGCCCACCCGTATACCAAGGCACTAATCGCTGCCATTCCGCATGCCGACGGTCATTCGACTATGCCGACAGACCTTCCAGGC
>JBDQMZ010000027.1:0-2702 GCA_040261955.1 Candidatus Nanopelagicales bacterium | reverse complement strand
GTCATGGCAATGGAACTCATGCCTTGTTTGCTTGCCTCGGCAAATAGATCGTCTAACCGGGATGCTCCATCAAGCATCGAATACTCCGTGTGCACATGCAAATGGGCAAAACCATTGCCACCCGCACCAGCACTCAACTTTTCACGCCACTTTCCGTATCAGCACCACTACGAGCGTGCCCATTTCACATGATCGACTCAGTTATTTAAAATCTCCAACGCCCGAACCAGATCCGGGGAATATTCACTTGTCAACTCAACCCGCTCACCGGTTCGAGGATGCTCAAAGGCTAATTCAACGGCGTGCAGCCATTGACGGTCGAGCCCCAAACGTTCCGCGAGAACTGGGTCTCCACCGTACATGGTGTCGCCCACAATCGGGTGTCGCATCGCTGACATATGGACTCGAATTTGATGTGTGCGACCTGTCTCGAGATTGACTTCCAGCAATGAGGCGTGGCGAAAAGCTTCTAAGGTTTCATAGTGGGTAATGCTCGGCTTGCCCGCCTGGGTCACCGCATACTTGTACTCGTGCCCGGGGTGCCGACCAATGGCGGCATCGATGGTCCCGACCAATGGATCCAGCAAACCCTGGACGACAGCATGGTAAATCTTGTGAACCTCGCGGTTTCGAAATTGGTTCTTCATGCGTGAATAGGACAATTCGTTCTTTGCCACGGCCATGAGCCCCGAGGTTCCTGCATCAAGTCGGTGCACGATGCCCTCGCGCTCGGGAGCTCCAGATGTACTGATGGCATAGCCGGCCGCAGCCAGTCCACCGATCACCGTTGGGCCATCCCATCCGCGACTTGGGTGTGCCGCGACGCCTGGTGGCTTGTCCACAACCACGATGTCGTTGTCATCAAAAACAATATTCATGCCCGGAACGGGCTCAGCAATTATTTCCAACGCTGCGAGCCGGGGTGCGGCTTCTAAATCAACTTCTACCACCTGCCCCGCAAGCACCCGATCACTCTTGCCCAGTGTTTTTCCTCCGCTCAGCGCTCCGCCGGAGGAAATGATGAGTGCAGCCTGCGATCTGCTCAGACCCAAAACTTTGGTCTGGGCGACATCGATTCTCTCGCCTTCCACGCCCTCGGGAATTGTCACGACGCGGGAAACCGTGTCACTCATGAGTTCTCAACAACGATCTGGACCTCATGGCTTCGCACTAGAGCCATCAATGCCGAACCCTCTGAAGAGCAGGACCGCGATGGAAATTCCCGATGTCACCACAGCCATATCGGCCACATTGAAAATGGCCCAGTAGGGCAATTGAATAAAGTCAACAACGAAACCTTGAAATGGCCCTGGCGCCCGGAACATTCGGTCGATAAGATTGCCAACTGAGCCACCCAACAGTCCACCGAGTGCGAGCGCCCATGGCGTGCTGCCCAATTTGCGAGCGTATTTGAATATAACGCCGACAACGGCTAAAGCAATGACAGTGAATACCCAGGTGATGCCCGTTCCCATGGAGAACGCAGCTCCGGAATTCTCGGCATAGGTAAATTTCAGGAACCCGCCGAGGAATTCAACGGGACCTTCTCCCGATGCCATCCGAGGCAAAAGGTATTGCTGCGCCCAATACTTTGTGATTTGGTCGGCCACGATTATCAAGACCGCTGTTACCCCGAAGATCACCAGTTCCTGGCGATTATTTTTAGAGGTTACCGTGAGGGCTTGATTTTCAGGGAGATCAGCGCCCTCAGCACCTTGATGCACCGAATTCACTTACCCACTGTACGCAGACGGGGACCTAAAAAAATCAGCAGGAGGCTCTAGTAACGCTCTTCAGCGACCTTGCAGGCCATGCAGAGAGTTGCGCGCGGAAACGCTTGAAGGCGTAACTTGCCCACTGCATTTCCGCACCCTTCACAGACTCCGTAGGAGCCATCGTCGATACGACCCAAGGCGTGGCGAACCTGGAGGAGCATCTCTCGAGCGTTATTGGCCAAAGACATTTCATGCTCACGCTCAAAGGTTTTGCTCCCTGCATCAGCTTGGTCGTCACCCGCACCGTCACCTGAGTCACGAATCAGGTCGGCCAGACCGATCTCAGCTGTGTCTATTTCCTCGAGCAACCGTGATTCGTCTTGATGAAGGGCGGCTCTGATCTGTTTCAATTCGGCCTTGGTCCAGGGGCTTTCGTCCTCGCGCACGACGAGCACCTTTGGGCCAATTTGCGGTCCTGGTGAGATTACCTTGGTAATTCCGGGGACTGGCTTTGCTTTTTTCTTGGGCATTTCAACAACGTTGCCAAATTTCTTGATAACCGGTGCAGGAGGGGCTTCTACAACTTCAGCGACACCTTCAGCTCCCGATGCGACAGCAGCGGCTTTCTTTGATGTTGCCTTCGCCGAGGCAGCTTTCTTCTCGGCTGGCTTTTGTGCGGCGACTTTTTTCGGGGCTACCTTCTGTACTGGAGCCTTCTTAGCCGGAGCCTTCTTAACGGGTACCTTCTTAGCCGGTGCCTTCTTAACGGGTACCTTCTTAGCCGCGACTTTCTTAGCCGGTGCCTTCTTAGCCGCGACTTTCTTAGCCGCAACTTTCTTGGCAGGTGCCTTCTTGGCAGGTGCCTTCTTGGCCTGAGCTTTCTTGGCAACTGCTTTCTTAACAGCAGGCTTTTTAGTTGTCTTCGTTGTTTTAGCTGTCTTGGTGGACTTGGTGGTCACTGTGGTTGCCCCCTCAGGTAACGCAGCG
>JBDQMZ010000026.1:0-6685 GCA_040261955.1 Candidatus Nanopelagicales bacterium | reverse complement strand
GGTTCAAAAGCCAATGAGGTGGTTTACACGTATAGCGATAAAGAAATGAAATCCGTTGTCGCTGATGCGGAAAAGAAAGGCAAGAGAGTGAAGGATCCAATCCAACGTTACAAGGGCCTCGGGGAGATGGATGCGTCCCAATTGCGTGAAACGACGATGGATCCCGCACACAGAACTCTGCGGCGCATGACAGTTTCCGATGCAGATATTGCCGGGGATGTTTTCGATCTGCTCATGGGTACAGAGGTTGCTCCTCGTAAGGAATTCATTGTTGGCGGTGCGCAATCTCTCGATCGCGCGAGGATCGACGCATGAGCACATTTGAAGAGATCTTCCAAGACGTCTTGGCAGGAAATGCGGAATACGCCAGTGAATTTCATGACAGTGCATTAACGGGAACCGCGCGCAAGGGAATTGCCGTGGTGACCTGCATTGATTCCCGCATTGACCCACTGGCGCTCATGGGGATGAGTGCCGGCGATGTCAAGATCTTGCGCAATGCTGGCGCTCGCGTCACCGAGGATGTCCTGAGAACACTGGTACTGGCATCCCACTTATTGGGTGTCTCCCGCGTGCTTGTTTTACCGCATACTGATTGCCGCATGGCGTCCGCAGAGGAGCCCGAGGTACATGCTGAAATTTTTCGGGTTTCAGGAATCGACTCTCGCGGGATCGAAATCCGGACTGTGACGGATCAGTTGGCTGCTTTACAAACCGACGTCACTCGGGTCAGATCGTTTCCGTTGCTTGCACGCGATGTGGAGGTCGCCGGCGCGATCTTTGATGTTCATACTGGAATTTTGATGCCGCAAAAAGTTTAGTCGAGCAAGAGGAGTATCGAGAGCATGTCGAGAGTAGCAGTGGTTGGCGCTGGGCCAGCGGGCATTTATGCGGCTGAGCACCTATCAACGGTGCACGGGCATCAAGTTGATGTCTTTGACGCACTTCCTGTTCCGTGCGGTTTAGTGCGATACGGGGTCGCTCCTGATCACTTTTCGATTCGATCAGTGAGAGACAAACTCACCGAGACCTTCGAAAACCCTCTCGTACGTTTTCGAGGCAATGTTCATATTGGAACAGATGTCTCGACCGAGGAATTAGCCTCCTGGTACGACGCAGTGATCTACACCTATGGTGCTTCTGCCGATCGTAGTTTGGGCATACCCGGCGAAATGAGTGCAGCGAGCATCCCAGCAACTGAATTCGTAAAGTGGTACACGGGGCATCCGGAGGCACAGGATTTTGGGGACATGCTGCGTACTTCAGAGCAAGTAATTGTTATTGGCCTCGGAAACGTAGCCGTTGATGTGACCCGACTGCTGGTGAAGTCCATCGCGGAACTGCGGGTCACCGACATGCCCGAACATGTTTTGGAATCATTTGACAAGAGTGTTGTTCGGCACGTTCATGTCGTAGGTCGTCGTGGCCCACAACATGCGACCTTTACCACCAAGGAACTCAAGGAGTTGGGGGAACTTGAGGGCGTTGACGTCATTCTCGATCCCAGGGATCTCCCCGCGGATGATGCAATCGCGAGTTCTGGTAACAAAGTAGTAGAGCGCAACCTCAAGGTGATGCGGCAATGGAGTGAGGGCCATAGCGAAAAACATGGCGAAGGTCCAAATTCATCAAATAAAAAGATTGAATTTCATTTCTACTCGACACCTCAGTCATTTGATGCTGAGCAAGGTTCACTGACCGTAGAGCGCATGCAGTTGTCTAGCGATGACTCCGTGACAGGGACTGGTACCTACGAGTCGATTCCCGCTGACCTAGTCATTAGAAGCGTTGGCTACCGAGGTTTGCCGCTTGAAGGCCTGCCCTTCAATGACCGGACGAATGTGATTCCAAGTACTGACGGCAAGGTTGACGGGCTAGCGGGGACCTATGTTGCAGGGTGGATCAAGCGTGGTCCCTCAGGAATCATTGGCACGAATAAGAAGGATGCTGTTGCTTCGGTTGAATCGCTCTCGACTGATCTGAACGGGCGCCAATCTGTGGCACTCGACGCCCATGGAGTTGACGAAATTTTGCGGGGGAGAGATGTTAAATACATTGATTTCGAAGGCTGGAAAAGGGTCAATGCGGCTGAAATTGCATTGGGTGCCGAAAGAGGTCGCGCACGCACCACGATTCATGAGCGAGATCGATTAATTGAAATTGGCCTAGGCTGAGGTTTCAATAACCCGATTAATAACGAAGTATGACGTAATGCTTTCATCGCCGATACAGGACTTACGGGCGGGGCCGAATTCCTGCAGAGAAATGTGGAATTGATAGCGAGAGTGGTCGGTGAGAATTTCATGTGAATGGTTCGCATCCGGGCACTTCTGCGGCGAGAAGTTGTGGTCGATCAGGCCGGCTCTATTGAGATAGGAATTGATGAGCTGGAGACACGGGGTCTCATGCGAGCGTCCCCTAACGAATTGGGCATCAATGTGTCCCGTGGCCAACAGCGTATGCGTCGCATCGGTTGTGAGCCGCCCAAGAACGAGATTATCGGGCAAATAGAGAGCAGTGGGAGCAAAGCGATGTCCACCAAGATGGGTGGATTCCCAAATCGCTGAATACTCAGACTCGCTCAGAGTTGCCTTCAACTGTGTCAGAAGGTTTCTACCCTCAACGGCACAGCATTTGTCGCGCTTTCCATTTGTACATATCAACAATAGATGGGGCACAGGCATGGTCGAGTCCAGATTTGGGAGTTCCTCTGCGGAAGCGCGAGTGCCCATGCGCAAACCCGATGATGGTTCAGAAACCCAATAGCGCAGGTACTTTTCAGGCGTTTTGTTGTCTCGGTGCCTGGCTAAAAGAATCTTGAGATCTCTGTGCTCGGCCCACGCCATAACTTCGGGCGTGACACTTGCCTCGACTGCTCTGGATGGCCACGTGCCGGGTGTCTCTAGGACTAGCCAGCCACGTGCAAATGGGGCTGACCCGAGTAGTGGGAGTTCCAGGGATTCAGCGCTACACGTCATTTGGTGATGTTCTTGAATGAACTCAGGTCACCGCTAATGGCATCGACAGGGTGAGTTAGTGGTGTTCCTGTGCCATCGCGACGGTCATCAGTCTCGGGCATCCCGGTGGGAGCTCCACCGGATGTGGCGCCGCGAATGGGAGCCGGACCAGCCCAAGCCCGCAGAAGTGTGTCCTCACCGGATCGGAATTTGTGGCAGCGGACTCCAGCGGTCGCCCTACCTTTTGAGGGATAGAGATTGAAGTGCGTCACTTTGGCATTGCCCATTTCAGTTCCGGGTAACGCAAGGCTGGAACCGGAGATAGTGGCTACCACGTTGTGCAGACGCGGGTCAATGACTCCACAAAAAATTACGGTGCCCTCGGAAATTTTCATGCCAGCCACACCGCCTGCAGAACGACCTTGGGCACGGATACCTGCCAACGGGAAGTGCAAAAGCTGCCCAGCACTCGAAATGAAAACTATCTCGGCATTCTTGGGAGTTGAATCATCCAGCGATACTGCACCGATAACGCGGTCTGACGGCTCGAGGCGTATGAGATCCCAATTGGGACGCCCGATTGCATGGCCGGCTGATAGTCGTTTCACGATTCCTTCACTCGTTCCCAAAAGGATTTCTGAATCGAGGGGAGCCAGAGCAATGACGTTCTCATCTTTTTCGAGATCAAGGAAAGCGCCAAGTGGCGCACCGCCTCCAATGCCGGGAACCCCTGAAGTAGGTGGAATCGCTGGAATATCAACGACGGAGACCCGATGCATCAGTCCATGTGAGGTAATGACTCCAATTTCACCGCGGGTGGTTGCGCTACAGCCGGAGACTATTGCGTCATGTGATTGACGGTTCGCACTTGCTTCCTCGGGGCTTGAGCTCACAGTGAGACTCGATGTGCGTGCCAGCAAACCAGTACTTGACAGTAAAACCACACAGGGTTCATCCGATACTTCGAGTGACGTGGGTGAAGTGACAGCTGGTAATTGCGATGCCTCAAGGAGCAGAGTTCTGCGCGCAGTTGCGTGATGGGACGAGACCTCACGGAGTTCCTCGCTCACGACTTCTCGGAGTCGAGACTCATTGGTGAGGAGTTCTTCCAGGTTCTCTATCGCGGCTCTAAGCTGATCAGACTCCTTCTCGATGTCGAGACGCGAGAACTTGGTGAGTCGCCGGAGTGGCATTTCAAGGATGTAGTTGGTTTGGATTTCGGTGAGATCGAAAATTTCCATCAGTCGAGTGCGCGCCGCGGCGGTGTCATCACTTTCTCTGATGACTTGGATTACTTCATCGATGTCAAGGATCGCGATGAGCAATCCCTCAAGTAGATGGAGGCGCTCGCGCGCGATTTGTTGGCGATACTGACTGCGGCGGGTGACAACTTCGAGCCGATGTTGGATGAAAACTGTGATGAGTTCCCTCAGCCCCAAAGTTCGAGGCTCGCCATCCACCAAGGTGACTGCATTGATGGTGAACGACTCCTCAAGAGGCGTAAGTTTGAACAACTGCTCGAGAACTGCTTCGGGGGAAAAAGCACTTTTGCACTCGATGACGAGGTTGAGCCCAGAGTCGCCATCGGTGAGGTCAACGATGTCCGAGATACCCTGCAATTTCTTTGCAATGACAAGGTCTTTCACGCGCTCAATGACACGTTCAGGTCCAACACTAGACGGAAGTTCAGTGACAACAATCCCACGCTTGCGGGGGGTGACCTGCTCGATTCTGGTTCGCGCTCGGACTCGGAATGATCCTCGCCCTGTTTCGTAGGCCTCTCGGATCCCGTCAAGGCCGGTAATCACTCCACCAGTTGCAAAATCTGGCCCCGGAACAAATGTCATGAGCTCGTCGAGGGAAGCGTCAGGGTGGGCAATGAGATGACGGGTGGCATTCACAACCTCAGCGAGATTGTGTGGTGCGAGATTTGTAGCCATGCCAACGGCAATGCCACTGGCACCATTGACCAAAAGATTGGGAAACGCAGCAGGGAGCACCGTTGGCTCAACTTCGCGGCCATCGTAATTCGGTGTGAAATCGACGACTTCCTCATCGATTCCTGCGGTCATCTCGAGGGCGCTCGTGGCTAACCTGGCCTCGGTGTATCGCATTGCCGCTGGGCCATCGTCGAGCGAACCAAAGTTTCCGTGCCCATCGATGAGGGGCAGTCGTAGTGAGAAGTCCTGAGCCATGCGCACGAGTGCGTCATAGATCGCGGAATCGCCGTGGGGGTGGAGGCGACCCATAACCTCACCAACGACACGGGCGCTCTTGACGTGACCTCGATCAGGCCGTAAACCCATTTGGGCCATCTGGAACAAAATCCGACGCTGCACAGGCTTGAGGCCGTCGCGGGCATCGGGCAGGGCCCGCGAGTAGATGACCGAGTATGCGTACTCAAGGAATGAGCCCTTCATCTCGTCAGCGACGTCAATGTCAATTACTTTTGACTGCCGAGAAGTGCCTTTCTTGGCGCTCATTTCCCTGCTCTCTCTAATTGTTTGGTCTCCGTGGCATCAGAAGTTACTGAGCCTGCGACGATTGTGCTCAATCGAGAGCATATGGGCTAGCACCGACACGGCTGAGGGCCTGTGATGCCAGGGTGACACCTGCTTCAAGTGCAGGTACCACGGCAGCCCCGGTAAGCCACGAACCGAGAAATCCAGCGTTGAATGCATCCCCGGCCCCGGTGGTCGACCTAATGTGTCCGACGGCAACCTCCGCAGCGGGGACGGCTTCCGTTGTGCTGGATGCAGCGATGGCCCCCCGAGGCCCCAAGGTGATTACGGCCACCGGATCAATACTTTCTGTGCACAGAAGACCGCGAAGTTTCCCAGCCAAGTCGAGAATGCCTGTTCCGGCTGCCAATGCGGGCTGACCCAAAAGGTTTTGAGCGAGGGCGGTGGCTTCCTGTTCATTTGCAAGCAGGATGTTGGCCAGAGCCAAAGCACTCCTTATGCGATCTGAATGACTACTCACCAGCGTGTGCGCGGACGGATCGAAGCTGATACTCATTCCGACGGAGTGCGCATGCTCCATGGCCACAAGGGTTGTGGCGCCGGCCACCTCGTGGAATAGGGCGTACCCGGACACGTGCAGGTGCCGTGGTCCTGGCACTTGCGCCCACAGATTAAAAAGTTGATCGATGGAAAGATGTGCATTGGCTCCTGCGCTCGGAATCATTGTCCGTTCACCGGAGGACTCCGTAATAACGATGCAGGTACCGGTTGGGTGTTCGCTGAATTGTTGCAATTTCAGGTGGAGATTCGGTTGCGACAGCCGAGAATTAATGGTTTCACCCATTGAATCGCTGCCAACGGCGCCCAATAGATATGTCGAATTTCCCGCAGCAGCTAACCAGGAAGCGGTATTTGCGGCGCTTCCACCAACATCAAATGTGATGCTCGATGGAAGATCGCTCCCTCTGGAAAGCGTTAGTGCGTCCAATGAATCCAGAGGTGCGCAGATGTCGATCATGAGATCACCCATGACGATTATGGAGCCAGTTTGAGAATTACCCGTCATGTGACCCGTGCTCACTAAACCTCATGAAGTGCCACATCAGGCCGGGTCTGACTCCGGGCCTGACTCCGGGCTCGTTTTTGTTGCCACAGCAATGCGAGACGCCAATTCCGCATTTCGAACAATGATATTGGCGTTGACCACCAAACTCTGCCCATGAGTTGTTCGGTGGAAGAAGTCGAGAAGAAATGGAGTGACCGCCT
>JBDQMZ010000025.1:0-8893 GCA_040261955.1 Candidatus Nanopelagicales bacterium | reverse complement strand
GCACCGCTGTTCAAACTCGCTCCGCGTGCCATCGTCGCTGCCCCTGCACCAGCGCCAGCAGCCCCAGCGCCTAGTGCAGAACAAAGCTCTGAGCCTGCCGCTACGCAGTCACCCGAGGCTGCCTCTGCTCCAAACGTGAAGCTTTGCCCGTTGGTTGAAACCAATCCGCCTGCCAGCGATCCAGCTTGAGGGTTCACCATGAGACTCACTCTCGCGGGAACTCTGGAGAAAACCATGAAGTCACCTGTAACAGCACCGGTCATGCCTTCACCACACTTTGATTGTTGTGTGGCCCCGTCAACGATCGATACTTCGCACTGAGGCCACCATGTATCACGAGAAATTGCATCCGAGGTGCGTCGAGTTTGACCAATCATTGTGGTGATTATGCGGTCCGATTGGGACTGTACGTCCCATCGATTAGTTATTGAAGAATTTATATTTGTTGTTGGGTCGACGAGGATTGGAGTATCGGCCACGGCCAGAGCGAAGTTCAATTCGTTATCCCCTGAGCCAAATGGGAGTTCCCCGTATTGGGTGCCGCCTGTTGGCCAACTCACCGCGATTCTGGCGATAGAACCAGCGGGAATGGCGTATCCGCTGGTTCCAATTGGTGCAGTCGGGGCAAGATCGAGGTTGGCCGTGAAGTCGTCTAATCCACCTGACATGGTCAATTTCACCGAATAGCCACTATCGAGTCGGCTGGTTCCATCTGCGGAGTAAATGCCCGACGTTGACTCGACACAAGGTGCACTTGTGGAGATTGGCGAACTGCACACGGGTAGCACGACGTTTACTTCATCGCCCCCGAACGTGTTCCAGTATGGCTTGCTAGACAACCAGGTTTCAATACCGACGTCGTCCGAGGTGTCATCAAGTGTTCCATTTGCTCCCACGTCCACCACGAAACCCAGCGCGAGGAAAATTGAGTTGGCCCCATCAGATGCTCCGTTCATCGGCACATAGACATCGAAACTGACCGAGCCGGTTGAAGTGTTCTGATAAACCCCAGCGGTTGTCTTTGCATCGGAGCCAGCGCCAATGACGAGAGTGCCTTCAGTCCCGGACACGAAGAGGGTCGAGTCATTGCACAGTTTTTGAAGGTTTTCCTCGGCCGTGATTCGAGTATTTGCGATTGCCCCGATGGGATCGGGTCGGTTTTCATCAAAGTGGGGGAATGTTTTGACAACGCTGCCTGATCCAACCTTGGCGTCATAAAATGCCCAGACATTTGTCGTACTGCTGGGGAAGCCCGAGAGAGTCACCTGTGAGCGTTGATAGAACTGTGAGCCACTATCAGCACAGGTGACTTCTACAACACCACCTTGTGCAGGCAGGTATGCGAGTGCATTGCCGCCGCTACCGTTAGGTCGTGCGCCATACATGGCGGTCAATTCATTTGTGCCTGAGCCGCCCTGGTCACCGCCAGCGA
Source organism: Candidatus Nanopelagicales bacterium (assembly GCA_040261955.1). Classification (GTDB taxonomy): domain Bacteria; phylum Actinomycetota; class Actinomycetes; order S36-B12; family S36-B12; genus UBA4592. The sequence goes on along the minus strand of JBDQMZ010000025.1, from coordinate 7,461 downwards.
AAGTTGAGTTGAGGCTGTCACCGGCAGCATTGGTCACATTTTTTGCGATTCCGATCGTGGTCCCGTCAACTCGTAAGCTCACAGACGACGTCTTATCCCCAGCAAAGGAGGCTTGGGCCGTGGGGACAACGAGGGAGGTGGCCAACACGGCACCGATGCTGGCCAAAAGTGTTAAGTTAGATATACGAAAGGTCATGGAGTGACGCTACCAATCCAGCGCCAATATGTAAAGTTACCTATACAAACTGGACTATGACCGTGGTTTGCGCGCTCTGGTGGGTGTGTAGACCCGGCCCGGCTTTAAGGAGACAATAGGACTTGTGGGAATTCGATTAGGACTCGTCGAGGACAATGGATTGCTTCGCCATGCACTGGTCGGGGCCCTGAATCAGGATGGTTTTGAGGTTATTTTCTCCTCTCAAACCGCGGGTGAAGCACTGGCGCACAGAGGCTCGATGGAGATTGACGTGCTGGTCGTTGATTTGCATTTGGGTGAAGGACTCACGGGGCTTGATGTCTCACTGGCGTGGCAAGAAACCCAGCCTGATCTCGGGGTTGTGTATTTGACCAGTTTCGAAGAACCACGGGTTGTGGTTGGTGGCAAATGGCCAAAAATTGCCCGCAATTCTCTGTATCTGATTAAGGTCCAAGTGGTGGAGGGCACCGAATTAGCCGACGCGATCAGGCGAGTAGCCGCCCATGAAGGGTCCGACAACCTGGAACGGGTTGGACCGTTGTCGAAATTGACTGAGAAACAAATGGAAACTTTGTCACTCCTTGCGGCGGGGCACTCAAATCTCGAAATTGCCAAACAGCGCGGTATATCAGAGCAATCGGTCGCTATTTCAATTAATCGGCTATCAAAGGTTTTAGAGATACCCTCGCACCTCGATAGAAATCAACGCGTGCATTTGGCACGAATTTATCTTGACCGTGCCGGCGAAAAGTATGCCTGAGAAAGAGTCTGTCTTTGCTCGAATTGGCGGGCCCACTTTGCTGGTTGGTCACCAATTTTTCATTTTCGGTGTCCCAATCGTCGTCGCGATAGCTTTGGCATTTGGTCCTGAATTAACACTCGGCGGATTTGCGTCTCGACTGTTGGCAGGGCTCGCATTGTTGGTTGTTGTGTGGGCCGTGGCCGAATTGGGCAAGGCAACCCTTTTTAGACACAGAAATGAAACACCTGTGAAGCCCATTCTCGTCGCGGCTTTCGGCGCTGGGCTCGGAACACTTGTAATTGTTGTCAGCCACTACGTAGAAGCGTCCTTTGGAATTGGCTTGGCGCAAGTGACTCCAGGAACGTTTGTTGCAGCACTACTCATTGGCGCTGGCGTTGTGGTGGTGAGTTCCTGGGTTGAGATACTGCGGATCGACTACCGCGATAAACAGAGGCGTTTAATGGCGTCTGTTGAAAATACCCTCAAGACAGACGACATTTACCAAGGTTCTGCAGCCACTTTTGACTTCCTTGCATCTGCGGTAAGTCGACAGTTCGCGAAAAGTAAAGGTAATGAAAGTGCTCCCGAAGCCATCGATCAAGTCATTACCAATTGCATCAAACCACTTGCGAGGGGTGGTTTTGCACGCCAATCGATTTTTGAAAAATACTTTGTGTTGCGGGGCGTGACCCAGGATGCGGTAGCTCTTCGTCCATTCCAAGTACCTGTGGTCACAGCTGCTTTATATGGCGTCCTCATTTTTGTGCCGAATCAATTTCACGAAGATGACCGCGGGACATCATCCTTCTACGCAGCGTTGGTCGATTTCGTAATTGTCAGTGCCTGGCTGGTGCTCGCGAAAATGTTATTTGACAAATTCATTGACTTTGCCGGTAAAAGAGCGCTACTCGCATATTTAGGCACATTCGCAGCCTTGTCAGTTGTCACTACGTCAGTGAACCAATCTCTGTTTTGGAATGAAATCGATCCACTCGTATTTGCGGCGGGCTTGGTGGTGAATTTTTCGGCGCTAACACTTTGTTCACTGTTGGTCTCGATTTTACGATTGATGCGCGCGAAGCCGACGCCAAACGAATTGCGCCTGAGAAGCGAGCAATCAGTACGTCCGATTGGAGGCTCCATGGCGAGGGCTATGGACTCTATTGTCGAGCGCCGCCTGATTCATCACTTGCACAGCACTGTGCAAAACCGCGTCCTTGCTCTGCGCATCGGATATTCGGAAGCCACCCAGTTTGATTCCATTGACCTTGAAGAGAAAATCCAAAGAATTATCTCTGAAGCGAAGCAGGAATTCCTCGAACAACAAGTCGTGTCACTCTCAGAAAAAATGGATAAATTAAAAGAAGAATGGTCACCAGTCCTAACAATAAATTTCACCAATAAAGTGGCGAACTTGTCGCCGGTACAGCAGAGCGTGTTGTTCATGGTGCTGCAGGAGTGTGTGACCAATTCCGTGCGTCACGGATTGGCAACCAAAGTTGATATGGACCTCGAAGTTGGTCCGACCGACACGCCAAACAGTTATCGACTTCGCGTCACCGACAACGGTGTAGGTCCTGTCGGTCGACGCCTTCCAAGCGGTGTTGGCATGCGGTTTCTCGGGGAACTGAGTGATGGCTCAGTGGAGTTGGGATTTGCTCCCAACGGGGGCGCTCTACTCGAGGCATTGATCCGATGCTGAATGAGGATTTCATGTCCCCAAATTCGATCGTGCTGAAATGACGGACTAGGTCATCCCCGCTTGTCAAGTCCGGCGCTCTTGCGCCAAGCAGAGAAGGACCCGGCCGCCCCACCATGCGGCTTGACAAGCCACGGCCATGGGTGCACTTCCCTCGGCTTAATCAGGTTTGCTCGACGGCGCCAACCGGGCACAGGCGCGTAGGTGGTGGCAATGCCATCACCGCTCAGGACGTCGACCGGATCACCTCGCCAGATCTGCACCTCGCGACGAGTAGCGAGATTGGCAAGGCTTTCAGTCAAGAAGACCAGCCGCTTGCCTGACAGTTTGAGATTTCCCAGGAGTGCTTCATCGAAAATGAAAACAACTGGTACGTCAGCGTGAGCCAACATCGCGGGATCGTCATCACCGAGTGACTCTGCGGTGATCCACACGCGATCGATGCTTTCGGCAGGCGTCACGTGATCAGGGCCGGCAGTTGCAGTTGGATCTGGGTCGCCGATTACACCATTGGGCGCAGGCACTCGCTGCAGCTCTGGGTCATCGGGGTAGGACTGGATTGGGCAGGCCTTGCGCAGGGCACAACTGCCGCACAAACCTGGTGCCCGACGTTCAACCTGCGCCCTTGCAAACCCGTATGCCTTACCAGTTCCAGCACCAACCGTCCACTGCCAACCCAAGCGGTTGGCAGCTCGAGATCCATCCAGCAGGTGATGAAAGAAGAAGTCTTCACCATCGCGCCAGCCGTGATCATGGCGAACTGACCAATGCGAGGCGAACCACATGCGGGTTTGATTCACCAACCAGCCGTCTTGCTCCAGCTCTCCCGTTACGAGGTCGAGGCAAGCCATCCCATCTATCCAGTCAGGATTCGGAGGCGTGCTTCGTGCATTAACGGCGTAGCGGATACTCGCGGCCGTTCCACCCGTGCGCGCATATAAATGACGCGCGTACTCCTGCCACAGCAACTCATCACGGAATTTCGATACATCTTTTGTTGGACCGCCTCCAACGCTGCGCCAAGCGCGCGGCAAGGAGATAAGTCCATGACGAATATAAGGAGAGAGCATTGAAGCACCACGGCGGCCGACTGGGTACACCTCATTGCGGTCGGCGGCGTAGCCGCTCACATCAAAAGCATTGAGCGCGGCATCGGCTGCTTCCTGCCCTCCGCGAATTGCACCGCTTGCCTGCACATCACCGGAGACTAGGTCGGACAGATTCGCACGAACCCAGCTCACTTCGTCACCGAACGAAGGCACAGGCAGTTGAGTGCTCATCTGGACATCCGGATCGCGCAGAGCAATCCCACCCCAGCTTGGTGATTCTTGGCCCTCAAGCGTGAATTCATGTCGGCATCATGATGCATTGATCCCTTTCACGCATTCGCACGGCAATGGACCGCCACGCTCGATGTGCTTCGCGCATAGGCTTGGTCGCGTGCTCCGACTGACTGCATCAGATGCTCAACAGGGTGCTTCGTGGGCGGCTGCTCGGCTGTTACACATGGGCCTTGTTTCCGGAGACCGAATCGCGATGGCTCCACATCATGAAAAGGACATTGACCAGGCACAACTTCAGCAGAGCAGCATCATGGTGTCCGTTTGGGCAGCACTCTCCATCGGGGTAATCCCTGTCATGGTGAATCCTGATTTGTCAGAGCGTGAGCGCGATTACATACTCCTTGATTCCGCGCCGAGCGTTGTCTTCGACACCACGGCATCACTCATTGCGCTCGCATCGAAAATTGATGAGGCATATCCATTGCCGCCGTATCCGCTCGGACGTCCCATGCACTACACATCGGGCACCACGGGCAAACCCAAAGGAGTGTGGTCCGGTGTGCTTTCTCCCGCGGCTGCCGCCGGGCTTTGGGCGACCGAGATTGACATGTGGGGGTGCTCGTCTAGTGACACGTCTTTGGTCCATGGTCCGCTCACCCATTCGGGTCCGTTGCGTTTCGCTCTCTACTCCCTCCTCGCGGGAGGTGACGTATTGCTTCCGGGCTGGTTTGATGCCGACCTTCACTCCGCTGCTATCGCGGAGCACCGCCCGACGATTGCGTTCGTGGTTCCAAGTCACATGCAGCGACTTCTTGAACGGCCGGGCGGTTTGCCAATCAGTCCATATCGAATGCTGGTGCACGCAGGGTCGGCCTGTCCACCGGTTATCAAGGAAGCAATTCATGAGTGGGCAGGCACAGAGAATGTGTTGGAGTTTTATGGCTCCACCGAAGGACAGTTCACGGTCATGCCGGGAACGCAATGGGCTTCGCGGCCTGGGTCGGTCGGTAGGGCTCGACCGGAGCGCGAGTTACGAATTATCGATGGAACCATTTGGTGCGCACCGCCGGAGTATGGGTACTTTGAGTATTGGGGTGATCCGGAAAAGACCGCTGCATCGTGGCGGGAAATTGATGGGAAACGGTGGTTCACCGTTGGAGATCTGGGACGACTCGATGACGAGGGATATCTCTACATTGAAGGCCGACGCGAAGACCTCATTATTTCCGGCGGGATGAATGTTTATCCGGCAGAACTCGAAGGCGAGATCCTGGCTTTTGACGGGGTACACGATGTGGCCGTGTTCGGCGTCCCTGATGAACGTTGGGGCCAAAAAGTGTGTGCGGCAATTGTCGGCGACGTTGATCTCGATCTCGATCTCGATCTCAATGCACTCACCGCGCAACTACGTCAGAATTTAGCGGGTTACAAGCAGCCCAAGGAGTTCTTTGTGGTTGCGCAATTGCCGCGCACCGCCTCGGGGAAAATTCAGAGGCTCAAGGTCGCGGGGCAACTCGGCCTCGAGTGAGGACTAGGGGGCATGCGGGTTGAGCCGGCTTGACTCCTGACTCCCTGATGCACTGAGTTGATCTTTGGTTAGGATAGCCTAACTTAACTTTCCCGGAAGGATCTCAATGTTTCGCTTAACTCGGCGGAGTGCACTTATCGCCACCAGTTTGCTCGCCACCGCCACCGTTTTGGCTGCTTGTTCCAGTGGCGGCAGTTCTGCAACCGATGAACCCTCCGACGGCGTGATTGTGTACTCGGGCAGGAGCGAAGAACTCGTTGGGCCACTTTTCGAGCTTTTTACGGCAGAGACCGGAATTCCTGTTGAGGCACGCTACGGCGACACCGCCGAACTTGCGGCCCAGATGATCGAGGAAGGCAACGCCTCACCCGCGCAGGTGTACTTCGCTCAGGATGCGGGCGCACTTGGTGCTGTTTCCGCCGAAGGGCTCCTTGCCGGTTTACCGGAGTCCATTACTGCGCTGGTCCCGGAAAATTACCGTTCCGCGGATGGAACGTGGGTCGGTGTTAGCGGTCGCGCGCGTGTGATCGCATACAACCAAGACCAGGTTGCAGCGGATCAAGTCCCCACTTCGATCTTTGAATTGACCGACCCCAAATGGAAAGGTCAAGTCGCGATTGCACCTACAAACGCCAGCTTCCAATCCTTTGTAACTGCCTTGCGCGTGACCGATGGCGATGATGCTGCACGTGCCTGGCTGGAAGGTCTCGTTGCCAACGATGTGCAAAAGTTTGAAAAAAACGGACTCATTCTCGATGCAGTTGATGCTGGCCAGGTGCAATTGGGGTTAATCAATCACTACTACTGGTATGAAAAGGCAGTTGAGGTTGGTGCTGACTCCATGCGTGCCCAAATCGCATTTACGGTACCTGCTGATCCCGGTTCACTGGTAAATGTGGCGGGAGTTGGAATCACCACCTCCGCTGAAAACAGCAAGAATGCTCAGACATTTGTGGAGTGGTTACTCACGCCTAAAGCCCAGCAGTACTTCGTGGAGAACACTTTTGAATATCCTGTAATTGAAGGCATTGCTGCCGCAGATGGTCTTCCCGCACTTAATACCCTGCGTGGACCGGACATCGAACTGGCCGAGCTCGCTGATCTTCCCGGAACACTGGTCATGCTGGAGGATGTCGGACTGTTGTGACCCAAAGAAGTGGAATTCGACCACCGCGGCCGCTTATTGCGGCTGCGGTGGTTTCTGCATTGCTGGCATTCATTCCATTGGCGTATTTGCTTGTCCGTGTAGTTTCCGCCGGTCCCGATAAAGTCTTTGCCAGTCTCTTTCGTGCCCGCACGTTGGAAACGACAGTGACAAGCGTGGGACTCATGGTCGTGGTGGTGGCAGGCTGTTTGATCATTGCTATTCCCGCCGCAGCGCTTTTGACTCGAACCAACCTGCCTGGCCGTAGGTGGTGGATGACCGCATTGGCTCTCCCACTTGCAATTCCTTCATATGTTGCCGCCTACGCCTGGATTGCTCAGTTCCCCGCCATGTCAGGATTTTGGGCCGCTGCTCTCATTCTTGTTGCTGTCTCCTACCCCTATGTGCTTCTTCCCGTTGCGGCTGCACTACGAGCGGCTGATCCTGCGATCGAAGAAGTCGCACGATCACTTGGTAAGTCTCCGTTCACAGCCTTCAGAACGACCACGCTCCCGCAAGCAATGCCGGCGGCAGCGGCAAGCAAGGAAGCAAGCGAGGCGCCAGTAGGGTGCAGTGGGGGGAAGCAGAGGATGAGACCGGCAGCTACAAGAAGGACTTGAGCAAGCCGTACCGCGAGCGGGGCAACAAGGTGGACGGAGTGATCAAGGCCGGCTCTGGCCGCCGCGCCCCCGCGCCGGCGGACCCCCGCGGTGCCAAGGCCGTCGCCAAGCGCGCTGCGGCTGCAGGTCTGACGCGGACGTGCATACGCGCACACTTGCCGCGCGCGCGCACCACGAGCATACGAACGCACGCACGCGCGCGCATGGATACAAGTGCACGTGCACGAGCGTTGTTGGCTGATACAAGTG
>JBDQMZ010000024.1:0-4666 GCA_040261955.1 Candidatus Nanopelagicales bacterium | reverse complement strand
CATAGATGACCGTCTCATTCCAGGGGCGTTCAAGTGGTCGATCCCCTTGCCAATCAAATGATGAAGAACTGACGACCGAGTGGGGAACGACGTCAATGCTGTCGAGTGTCGACATGGTTTGCGGGTCGTTGACGTCGTAATCAAAAATCGCCGGGTCGTTGATCAACTCTCCAACAAGCAACTTGGCGTAGGGATCTACAAGGAATTTATTGGGGTTAAATCTCATGCCCTCTCGAGGATTCCAGGGTCCGTGGACTCGAAATCCGTATCGGGACCCGACAGGCACGTTGGGGATGATGTCGTAGTGGACATTCTGAACCCGATGGGTCAGGGAGTGACGTTCTTCAACGAAGCCGTGGGTTTCCGAGCCCCGAAGGATGCAAAATTCAACAAAATCAGCGTGTGGGGCCCAAAGGGAGACCTTGGCGCTGCCGTCGTCGCGAGGTGTCACGCCAAAGGGATCCCAATGACCTACTTTTGTGCGCACTCGGGTGAGTTTAGTCGTGCAACTTCCCGGTCTGGTGAACCCGACATGCTGCAGTGGGCTAGCGTGTGAGGTTCAGGGGTCAGCGCTGAATCGAATGTGGCGCTTCGACATAGCGGGAGAGGATTTCTACATGGCAACTATTCTCAGCGAGAGTGAATTCATCAAAGTCGAACTTGATGCGGGAGTTGCGGTCATTAACCTTATGCGTCCGCCCATGAATGCACTCAATCTGCAAATGCAGCGGGAGATAGCGTCCGCAGCGCACGTGGTGTCTGGACATAAGGACGTTGACGCCGTTGTGCTTTATGGCGGACCCAAAGTTTTCGCCGCAGGCGCGGATGTCAAGGAAATGGCACAGATGACGTACGCGGACATGTCGAGTGCTGCCCACAGCCTTCAGGGCGCCTTCGATGCGGTAGCAAAGATTTCACAACCGACGATTGCTGCGATAACGGGCTTTGCGCTCGGAGGGGGACTGGAGTTGTCCATGTGCGCAGATTTTCGAGTGGCAGGCGATAACGCGAAGCTGGGCCAGCCTGAAATTCTTCTTGGAATAATTCCAGGAGCAGGTGGAACACAGCGCTTACCTCGGTTAGTGGGACCTTCCAAGGCTAAGGAATTGATTTTTGGTGGACGAATGATTTCGGCGGATGAAGCACTTGAAATCGGCCTTGTGAATAAAGTGTGCGCACCTGATGACGTGCTTGCTATTGCCCTCAAATTGGCAAGCCAATTCGTTGGTGGCCCAAAAATCGCATTGGCTGCCGCAAAGCGGGCTATCGATAACGGTCTGGATGCCAGCCTCTCCACTGGACTCTCGATTGAAAGCACTGAGTTTGCAGCCCTTTTTGCAACCGAGGATCAAAGTGTTGGAATGAACTCATTTGTTAATGAGGGCCCGGGCAAAGCCACATTCGTGGGGCGCTAGGAACCATGAGCAATAACGTGCCAGATGCCCTCACGGAGGATATAGAAAGGGCATGGACAGACTCCAAGCTTGCCAATATTTTGTATCACGATTGGGAAGCAGAAACGTACGACGACAAATGGAGTATTTCCTATGATCAACGTTGTGTTGATTATGCTCGCAACTGCTTTGACCACGTTGTTTCCCGCGAGCAGCAGGATTCCTATGACACGGTTGTTGAATTAGGTTCAGGAACGGGCTTCTTTTTATTGAACCTCATGCAATCGGGGGTTGGAAAACGTGGAATTGCCACGGATGTGAGTTCGGGCATGGTCTCTGTTGCAGTGCGCAATGGAAAGCAACTTGGATTGTCTGTCACGGGCACGGTGGCAGATGCTGAGAACCTTCCATTTGCATCCCAGAGCGTTGATTTGGTCGTTGGTCATGCAGTGCTCCACCATGTCCCCGATCTCGATGCACTATTTTCTGAAGTCATCCGAATATTGCGGCCAGGTGGGAGATTTGTTTTCTGCGGTGAACCCACCCAAAAGGGTGATGTCATTGCGCGCTCTCTATCTCGCCTGACGTGGTGGGTTAGCACGCATGTAACGGCGCTACCTCCCTTGAGAGATCGCTGGGCCAAGGAACCTCATGAGATCGAAGAGTCGTCGCGCGCACAGGCACTTGAATCAGTTGTGGATATCCACACATTTGACCCCGACTCATTAGCTCGCATAGCGGTCAGATCGGGTGCGGTAGATGTGAACACGGTGACCGAGGAGCTGAGCGCGAGTTGGTTTGGCTGGCCCGTGCGCACATTTGAAGCGTCGGTCAAACCCGGAGCCCTTGGTTGGGGATGGGCCAACTTCGCATTTGGAACCTGGAAAAAACTTGAGGCCCTGGATAAGAATGTGTTGAGCAAAGTCGTCCCTGATGAGTTCTTTTACAACGTGTGTATCACGGGCTGCGCTCCCTGAGTCAGATGCGAATCGTCCATTTTTCCTGGGAATACCCACCCGTCATGTATGGCGGACTGGGTACGCATGTCCTGGAACTGACACGTGAACAGGTGCGCGCTGGTCACGATGTAGTTGTTGTGACTCAGCAAATTGAAGGGCAATTGTCTGCGGATACTGTGGACGAACATGGAGTCAGAGTTATCCGTGTGTCACAAAGCGAGCCCAGGATTGCATTTAACGAGAATTCTTTTGAGTATTGGTCACACAGGTTCGCCATGGATTCGTTTGCCCAGACGAGAGCAGTCCTCACTGATTGGAGCCCCGATCTCGTCCACGGTCACGACTGGATTGCAGCGGAGCAAACATTTCTCTCGGCAGATATGTGGGGAGTGCCGAGTGCCATCACGATTCATGCCACGGAGATCGGTCGCCATTCAGGCTGGCTGAGCTCGCGACTATCAAAAATTGTCCATGCTAGGGAACGGGCAGCGGTAGAGCAGGCTGATTCCCTCATCGTGTGTAGCACCGCCATGAAATCTGAACTGGTGCACAACCTCTGTGCCAATATCAACAAGATCGAAGTCATTCCAAACGGAGTTTGCACCGATTCACCTGCTGCAAAGAGAGTCGATCAGGTTCGATCAGGACACGGTTTCGAGGTTGTCTTTGTTGGCCGACTGGAGTGGGAGAAAGGCATCCATCATGTGATCGATGCCCTAGCAGTCCTTAACGACTCAATGATTCACTTCCACGTCATTGGCTCGGGGAGCCAGTTGAGTGATCTCAGCGCCAAGGTAACGAGAAAAGGTTTGAGCGAGTCGGTTACTTTTCATGGCTACCTGTCACAGGAAAAGATGCTTGAGGTTCTTTCCAAGGCCGACGCCGCTGTCATTCCATCGTCCTATGAGCCCTTCGGCATTGTTGCCCTCGAGTTGGGCGTACAAGGCATACCTTTAATCGTGTCCAAGGCGGGGGGATTGCGCGAAACGGTTCCAACTTCTGAGTTCGGGTATGTCCTTTCCAATGTTGATGGCCATCACATTGCTGCTTTGCTGCAGGAGATTCGAGCCGACAGGTCAGAAGCACAGAAGCGCAGCGAGTCCCTGAAGCACAGAATTGATCAGGAATTCACCTGGTCACACGTGGCTGCGGAAACAATTGCGCATTACAGGGAAATTTTGGGTTCACGAGTTGGTGAGTTGGCCGATGCCCGAATTTAGAATCCTTTGCTGGAGCAATGTGGTTTGGATTGTTCGTAATCGTGCTTGGAATTGGTATTACTTGGTGCGGTATTGGCGGTTCTTGAAACTAAAAATATTTGGGCCTTCAGGCGTTCAATGCTTGGGCTTTGTTTTTCTTGGAAAGAATGTCGAACTGAGCTGCCGAAAGGGATATGGCCGGATAGTTATTTACCCATGGGTGCATCTGGGCGATGGCAATCAGATCCGAGCACATGAGGGGACAGTGACAATTGGCGCTAAGACTGTATTTGGACAGGGAAACACAATCAACGCTTACCTTGATATCGCAATTGGATCCGAGTGCGTAATTTCTGATTCGGTTTACATGTGCGATTTCGACCACAGAACGGACAGCACGCAAATCGCAATTCGCCGACAGGGAATTGTGAAGAGCCCCGTAGTTATCGGCGACGATGTATGGATTGGCACGAAAGTCTCGATTTTGCGAGGAACACAGATTGGTTCAGGCAGTGTCGTCGGTGCAAACTCAGTTGTTAAAGGAGAGATTCCGCAGTGGGGCATTGCGGTGGGTGTGCCTGCTCGAGTAATCAGGCTGCGCAGTGAACCGCGGCCAAGCGATTTGGAGCGTGTTCGGCATGAGCATTCGGTGCGTGATCGCACCGAGCGTGCACTCCACCAAATTGAAGTGGAGCAAGTTGCAGTGGAGCAAGTTGAAGCGGAGCAAGTCCCCGATGAGGATCTCGGCTAGTTGCCTGCGCGCTCATCAACGTGCATCCTGAACTGTGCGCGAGCGAAGGTTTCGACCATGGGGAAAGGCCGCTCAGTTGCATCGAGGAGTTTGCTATTCATCAGATTTTGAAAGTGGCCGATCGCCCTCTCGCGTGCATATTGTGCCGCAGAGTCCCGGCTGATCATGAATGCCCAATCGCTGGAAAGCAAAAGCATGAGTTCATTCAGGTCTGAATTGAGCGAAGGGCCGCGGGTATCAGTATCTGATGTAATTTTCGCTAGAACATGGCCCTGTGCTTGGTGATTCATTATCACGAGATCCCGAACGGGGTCATCGGTCCAGATGCGCCAATCCTTGCCTTCACCCCATGATGACGCACCT
>JBDQMZ010000023.1:0-3087 GCA_040261955.1 Candidatus Nanopelagicales bacterium | reverse complement strand
GCAGCCGAAGCACTTCCCGGTGTTGTAGCTGTCATCACAGGAAAGACCCTCGAGGGCATTCCCCGTCCTTCGCTCCTCGGTGACAACTTCGCCTGGATGCCAACGCTGTCTTATGACACGCAAGCGGTTCTTGCAACGGACAAGGTCCGTTTCCAGGGCCAAGAAGTTGCCTTCGTAATTGCCAACGATCGTTACATTGCCAAGGACGCAGTAGAACTGATCGATGTTGACTACGAACAACTTGAGCCAGTCATGGATGCCAAGAAGGCCATGGAGCCTGATTCTCCAGTTATTCGCGACGATAAAGGTCAAACCGATAACTCGATCACCGATGTCCACGGTCACAAGACCTGGGAGTCAGGCAACGCTATTGGAACCGCCGAGGCGATTGCCCAGGCTGAGGCCGATCCCAACTGTGTCGTTGTTACTCAGGAGATCATGTACCCACGTGTGCACCCAGCACCCATGGAGACCTGTGGCTCCGTGTCCTACCTGGACAAGGTGACAGGGCAATTGACCATGTACACCACCAGCCAGGCACCACATGCGCACCGGACGGTTTACGCCATGGTCGCAGGTCTGCCTGAACACAAGATCCGCATTATCAGCCCGGACGTCGGTGGCGGATTTGGAAACAAGGTGGGTGTTTACCCGGGCTACGTCCTGTCAGTGATTGGCACAATCGTCACGGGAAAGCCGGTCAAGTGGATGGAAGACCGTGGGGAGAACCTCATGTCAACATCCTTTGCTCGTGACTACCACATGACGGGAACCATCGCGGCAACTAAAGAGGGCAAGATCCTCGCTGTTGACGTTGATGTTCTCGCAGATCATGGCGCCTTCAACGGTGTGGCACAGCCAACGAATTACCCCGCTGGCTTCTTCCACATCTTCTCGGGCTCCTATGACTACCCACATGCTCACTGCAAGGTGACACCGGTCTACACAAATAAAGCACCCGGTGGCGTGGCATATGCATGTTCATTCCGCATTACCGAGGCTGTTTATCTCATTGAGCGTCTGGTTGACTGCCTCGCTGCAGAACTCAATATGGATCCAGCAGAACTTCGCTTGAAGAATCTATTGCGTCCAGAGCAGTTCCCATACACCTCGCCAACAGGCTGGGAGTATGACTCAGGCGAATACGAAAAGACCATGCGCGTGGCAATGGAAATTGCAGGCTACGACGAACTCCGCAAAGAGCAGGAGGAAAAACGCGCTCGTGGCGAGTACATGGGCATCGGATTCTCCTTCTTCACAGAAGGCGTCGGCGCTGGTCCCCGCAAAGACATGGACATCCTCGGCCTGGGAATGGCCGACGGAATCGAATTGCGCGTGCACCCCACGGGCAAGGCAGTCCTTCGTCTCTCGGTACAGAGCCAGGGTCAGGCACATGAAACAACTTATGCGCAGATCGTTGCTCATGAGTTGGGCATCAACCCCGAAGACATCGAGGTTGTGCACGGTGACACGGACCAGACTCCATTCGGACTTGGCACTTACGGGTCACGTTCAACGCCGGTGTCGGGTGCAGCTGCTGCCGTTGTTTCCCGCAAGGTCAAGGAGCGGGCCCGCCAGGTTGCTGCTGCAGCCTTGGAGTGCTCACCCGATGACCTCGAGTGGGAGCTAGGCCGCTGGTATGTCAAGGGTGACAAGGAGCGCGGCAAGACCATCACCGAGATCGCACTTCTGTCCCATGGCTCATTGGAACTGCCAGAGGGCGTTGAGGGTCACCTTGATGCAACGGCCGTTTACAACCCACCAAACCTGACCTACCCATACGGGTGCTACATCTGCGTCGTTGACGTTGATCCCGGCACCGGGCAGGTCAAGGTCCGTCGATTCATTGCAGTTGATGACTGTGGCACTCGCATCAACCCAATGGTCGTTGAGGGTCAAGTCCATGGGGGCTTGGCTGACGGCATCGGCATGGCACTCATGGAGGTCATTGCATTCGATGAAGACGGCAATAACCTCGGTGGATCGTTCATGGATTACCTGTTGCCAACGTCAATGGAGTGTCCCACCTACGAATTGGGTGAGACGGTCACACCGTCACCTCATCACCCAATTGGCGCTAAGGGCGTTGGTGAATCAGCAACAGTTGGTTCGCCACCTGCAGTTGTGAACGCTGTCATGGACGCCCTGGCACCATTTGGTGTCCGTCACGCTGACATGCCACTCACACCTGCCAACGTGTGGCGTGCGATTCAGGGTAACCCAATCCGCGTTGACATGGCAGTCGAGTAAAGCCAAGAATCGAAGCGACAAACAGATGATCATGTCGAGCGTGCATGAAAGGGCCGAGCGGTTACGCGCCGAGCGGACCCCTTTCGTGCACGCTCGAGTGGTTTTAGCTGAACGACCAACATCAGCCAACCCCGGCGATGAAGCCATTATCTTGGAAGATGGCACCATTGAAGGCTTCGTTGGTGGGCATTGCGCCGTCGCAACCGTGCGCAATCAAGCGCTTGAGTTATTGCGATCAGGAGATCCAATTCTGCTTCGCATCACGCCCAATCCTGAGGACAATCAACCTGGGAAAATCGTGGTTCACAATCACTGTTTGTCTGGGGGAAGTCTGGAGATTTTCATGGAGCCGATAATTCCCGCACCGATCCTTCAGGTATTCGGGGAATCACCCATCGCTCTCGCGCTGCAAAATATTGGCGCGGCAATGGGATACCGCGTTCACGATTGGGATGGTTCAAACTTACAAGGTGTTGACGCGGTCGTTGTAGCCTCACATGGCAACGACGAAGAGTTGATCCTTGAGCATGCCATCAAGGCTCAAGTTCCATACGTCGGTTTGATCGCCAGCCCCAAGCGTGCTGCGGCGGTCAAAGAATCACTTGACCTGCCAGATCACCAGAGGCAGGTTCTGCACTCGCCAGCAGGACTGAACATCGGTGCTCGCACACCCGAGGAGATTGCACTTTCTATCTTTGCTGAGATAACTGAGTTGAGGCGTTCGCCATCTGACGCGATGCCATCAACATCAGCGTGGATGGAGGTATCAACAGCCGCAACGGTCATCTTGCAAATCGGATCAATGGCCGTGAGCGGCGTGACCTCAATCTGTTTAGG
>JBDQMZ010000022.1:0-3981 GCA_040261955.1 Candidatus Nanopelagicales bacterium | reverse complement strand
GTTTTGGGGGCGTGATCGGGGAATAGGTTGCAGGTGATGTCACCGAGATTTGTATGCAGAATCGCTTGAATTGTCATGACCCAATACTTTCACGCTAGGGAGTTGCAGACTCGCGCGGGATGTTGATTTCCAGCACGGGTAAATCAACTTGGCAGCACGCTTCAGCACAGAACTGTGTGGCTCTTCACCTGAGATGGAAACCTATAGTGCCTCGAACTCAGCCTTACGCTCTGCCATCCACGAATCCATTTCATTGGATTTCATGAGTACCTTCATGTTTGCCCACAAGTATTTACTTGCTCCATGCTCCATGCACCATGCACCATGCCCCGAGCGCAAGGATGTGAGTGCGCCCCGATTTGAGAATCATTTAAAGAGTAATGGCTGTCTCAATGAGACAAAATCTGTGGAGCTTAGGAGACTCGAACTCCTGACATCTGCCTTGCAAAGGCAGCGCTCTACCAACTGAGCTAAAGCCCCTCGAGGTGCGGGATTCACACCTTAACAGCGCAAACTATTTTCGGTGCGAGGGAGATGCTAGCGCAGGTCCTGATCGGCCCCTAATTCAGACCATAGGTCATCGTCAGTTTCAACTTCAGTGACCTTGCGGTACACCAGGTACCCGACACCGGCTAAGAGCATGAGTAATAGCAATTTTTTCATTTTCTAAAGATACACCGCTTCCCCTCCTAGACAAAAATCCTTGTTTCTCTTCCTCTAGTCCCCCAATATTTCATAATTCAGTCATATTGCTAGGTACTCCCAAAGATGAAGATCCCGGTGGGAGTCCCGAATACCGGGTAAGCGCTAACGCTCGTTGAAAAGTGAGCCATTTTCGGCAGGTGGTTTCAAGCCTACATTTCAATTGCCGCGAACACTCTAACGCCCCCGTGAAGTAGCTTGCTTTCAAGTATATTGAACAAGTGGTTTCGGAAAATGCGGATAGGACAAGACTGTAATGCAGGATCTCACTGATCGAACCATTCTGGTAACAGGAGCTTCAAAGGGAATTGGACGCACGATCGTTGAATCTTTGGGTGCGCATGGCGCACGGGTGATTGCGCAATATTCCTCTGATTACTATGGGGCAGTCGCTGCAACAAAGAATATTGATAACGATCGTAAACTCTTACTGCGCGCAGACTTTTCGGATCCCAAAGCTTATGAAGGTCTATGGAATCAGGCTCTCGCGTGGGCGGGAAAGATCGACGTGTTGGTATCAAATGCGGCGGTGATGCCAGAAGCCGCTCTCACCGACAGCGACGAGGACTGGGCAACCGCCTGGAGTCAGGCTCTCAACATCAACGCGAGTGCTCCGGCATTCCTAATTCGAAAGGCAGTTCTCCACTTTTTGGAAACAGGTGGTGGCAGCATTATCGGGATCTCTAGTTGGGCCGCCGTTCGAGGATCGGGCAACGCCCGACTTGGGGCCTATGCAGCGTCAAAGGCACCCGTCTCGGCACTGCTGAAAACTATTGCTCGAAATTACCAGGGGGAAAATATTTCGACCTACTTAATTTCGCCGGGTGTAGTTCGAACGGCCATGTCAGAAGCTTCGGCACGCTCACTCGGAGGGGAGGAAGCCGTCACAGCATCCCTAGCCATGGCGCAATGGGTACCGCCCACCGACATTGCCGAAACGGTAACGTTGATAGCAACAGGAAAACTCACGAGCCTTAATGGCTCCACGATCGACATTAACGGCGCTTCGTATATCCGCTAGAAATATACGTCGTCACCGTCTTGGAAGCCTGGAACATTGAGAACGTAGTATTCACCGTCGCCTTCTAGTTGGTAAAGAGTCCCCGCATTGATCGTGAGCGCATCACCTTTTGCAAGTGACACCCGTTCAGTGGAGTTGAGTAAGAAGTCCATACTCCCTGAAACCACAAGATAAATTCGAAGTTCGGAATGTGTAATGAGTGGCCGATGAAGCCCTTGAATGTGGACAAAGCTCGCACTAACTTTTCCTGAGGAATCAGTTGATCTCAGCAGTGTGTGAAGCACGAGCTGATTGTCTGGTTCCTCAATCCGATTTTCGGGATTTGAGTACCACACATTGAATCCCCTAGTCAAAGATCGGTCCGACCGTACGCGTGCGCTTGAGTTCAAAGAACTCGGGAAATTGTGCTGCGGTCACCACTGCGTCAAAGAGAACTCCCGCGCGCTCACCTTGAGGAGCAGGGGAGAGTACAGGTCCAAAAAAGGCTGTTGAATCAACGGCAATAATGGGAGTACCCACATCTTCGCCTACCAGTGATAATCCGCGTGTGTGACTTTCAATAATATCACTGTCAAGTGATTCGTCTTCTACAGATTCCAACAGGCTTGCGGGTAGTCCGAGCTCTGAGATCACGCGTTCGGACAGTTCCTGTGAAAACTTTTCTTTGTGAAGGTGAATGTGGTTGCCGTATGTGGTGTATAGGTCACCAACAACTGAGGGACCTATACTCTTTTGAGCCGCCACCATGACCCGAAGGGGTCCTAACGCTTTGTGGGCATTCTCCAAATACTCGTCGGTGATCCAGTCTCTTCCCAGGTTGAGGTAATACAGGCTCATCACATTCCACGTGATGTCCACGTCCCGAACTTTTTCTACCTCTGTGAGCCAACGGGATGTCATCCATGCCCACGGGCACAACGTATCGAGCCAAAACTCAACTTTTTGCATGCGCTATCTTTCTAAATCTGTACTAATGGTTCGCCAGCCTGCATTACAAAGTCAATCTCCCGAAGGTGCTGCGGGTCCTCGAGAGGGTTCCCTTTCATGGCGACAAAATCTGCAAGGTAGCCGGGCTGGATCTGTCCTAGATTCTTGCCTTGGTTCATGAGGTCCGCAGCGGTCGACGATATTGATTGAAGCGCCTTAACAGTACTCAAACCCGCTTCATGCATAAGGAAAAGTTCATGAAGTGCGGCCGAAACTCCGTCGACTAGATCACCCGGCGGGTAGTCGGTTCCATTCGTCATACGAATATTTGCTTTAATTGCAAGCTTCGCACTTTCCAGGTGACGATCGCTTGCAGCCAAACAGTTCTGAATTGATGCCTCCTCAAAACCACGTGAACGCATCCAAGATTCTGATCGAGTTACACACAGGGTCGGTGAGTAGAACACATTTTTCGCCGCCATTAGATCTACTGTCTCCTGGTCCATGACATATCCGTGTTCAAATGACCGAACCCCGAGCCGCAGAGCCTGTTGGATCGCTTCGGAGCCGCCAGCATGAGCCACAACGTAGGTGTCGTGTTCTGTGGCGGCCTGAACCACCCCGCGGATTTCGTCGTCTGTCATCTCTGGATTCTCTGGTTTCTCACCGGCATGTGCCATGCCGCCAGTGATGAAAATTTTGAGGTGGTCAGCTCCGTCGTTGAGTTCCCCGATCGCCGCCTGATAGAAACCTTCATAATCCTCCGCGTAACTGCAAGCTGATCCTTTTCCATGCCCATTTGGGGTTGCTAAAGCTCTTCCTGCACCAAATATTCGAGGGCCTTGGAACCATCCAGCGCGTGCCGCATTTCTCAACGCTAGATCCACTTGATTCTGTTCATGGACGCATCGAATAGTCGTAATTCCTGACATCAATGCTTCACGTGCTCGCTGCGCTGCCCTGAAAGCGGTGACGGCTGGATCTTCCTGTGGGTCGGTGAGCGAAAAAGGGAACACCACCGATAAGTGGGTGTGACATGAAATAAGCCCCGGGAAAAGAAACCTGCCCTCAAGGTCAATGACTTCGCTTTCAGACATACCGCTGATGGGTGACAACACACCTACACCCGTGATGACACCTTGATCATTGATTTCTACAGATGAATTCCGTGCGACTTCGCCATTAAATACATCGACGATATGAGCATTAACTATGTGCATAACGCACCTTTCTACCGAAGATTAGGGCGCGGGGACACGCGGTATTAACTCGAGCGAAACGGGCTCCTGCCCTGCTTTTTGTAAATGGCAGGCGACTTGACGGTTATCTGC
>JBDQMZ010000021.1:0-4648 GCA_040261955.1 Candidatus Nanopelagicales bacterium | reverse complement strand
AGTAATACGTGTCCACGCTTTTCCACCGTTATCGTCATGAGCCAATGATGGCAGTGATGCGAACACAGTTGCCGCTGTGGGTTGCAATTTGCTAATAGAAATGAACCAATCTGAGCCAGTTGATCGTTCGTGGACGGTGACTAAAGTCGTTGCCATTATTGTGGCCAACGAGGACATCACCCCATACCTGACGTGCTGAGTCCGAGGTTTTCAGGGCAAAGCGAGCGCAGCGCTGCGCGTTAGGCAAAGATGGGGACATGGAACTGGGATTGAGCCCTCGTGGCGAAAAGTTGATGGCGGACCTCAATGAATTCATGGGTAATGAAGTTTTTCCTGCAGAGGCCATTTACGCGGCCCAGCGCGCGGAACTCATTGCAGCAGGTGAGCTGAACACAGTTCCACCTGTTATTGAAGAGCTCAAAGTCAAGGCACGAGCACAAGGTTTGTGGAATCTGTTCCTCCCCACATTGTCTGATGGATTAGGCGCTGTGGATTACGCGTATTTGGCAGAGAAAACCGGATGGTCGGTGGATATCGCTCCAGAAGCGATTAACTGTGCGGCACCCGATACCGGAAACATGGAAATCCTCTCCATGTTCGGAACCGATGAACAAAAGGCGAAGTGGTTTGTTCCACTGTCTGAAGGGAAAATCCGTTCGTCCTTTGCCATGACAGAGCCCGATGTTGGGTCATCGGATGCAACGAATATTCAACTCTCCATTCAACGTGATGGCGAAGAATATGTGCTGAATGGGCGCAAGTGGTGGTCAACGGGTGTGATGGACCCCCGATGCAAAATCATGATCGTGATGGGCAAGACAAACCCTGAAGCGCCACGGCATTTACAGCAATCAATGATCCTTGTCCCCGTGGATACTCCCGGTGTCACCCGAGTTCGTGATCTCAGTGTGTTCGGTTATCACGATCAACATGGACACGGTGAGTTGAATTTTGACAATGTTCGCGTACCAGCAACAAACCTCTTGGGTGAGGAGGGAAGTGGCTTCGCCATTGCCCAAGCCCGACTTGGCCCAGGTCGGATTCACCATTGCATGCGCACTCTCGGTATCGCTGAGCGCGCCCTAGCAATGATGGTTGAGCGCGCTCAAAAGCGTGAGGTATTTGGTGGACCACTGATTGATCAAGGTGTTGTTCAAGAGTGGATAGCAGAGTCTCGGATTGCAATCGATCAAGCACGTTTACTCACTTTGAAGGCTGCTTGGGTGATTGAAAATTTTGGGGCCAAGGCTGCGAGAACTGAAATTGCGTCCATCAAGGTTGTAGCGCCACGGGCAGCCCTACAAGTGATTGAGCGTGCAATGCAAACATTTGGCGCAGAAGGAATCGGCCCCGACACCGTATTGCCCCGCATGTATGCGGGTGTGCGCTCACTCCGTTACGCGGATGGACCCGATGAAGTCCACCTGCGTGATATTGCTCGAAGTGAAGTGCGTCGAGTTCAGTCGTGATGCAGGGTGAAACGCGCACCTCAAAGGTGCGCGAAGAGGACTCTATTGATCTTGATGCATTGACTCGGTGGATGACTGATCAAGAAATTTCTCACGTACCCCCACTTACCGCACGTCAATTTCGTGGTGGTGCAAGCAACTTGACGTACCTAATCAGTGACTCCCAGGAAAAATCATGGGTCTTGAGAACCCCGCCGCATGGCGCCAAGATTGCTAGTGCCCATGACATGGGTCGTGAGGCCCGTGTCCTGACCGCATTGTCCGCAAAGCTTGAGCAAGTTCCGAGTGTGGTCGGCTACTGCGGTGATGAGTCATACATTGGCCGCGAGTTTTATCTCATGGAATTTATCGATGGTCACATCATGGTGACGGACATTCCCAGCGAGGTGTGTGAAACACCTGAGCAAACGCGGGCAATGTGTGAGGCAATGGTTGACGCCTTGGCTCAATTGCACAACGTTGATTTAGTTGATGTCGGGTTAGTCGATCTTGATCGAGGGCCAGGGTACGTTGCCCGACAAGTGGCTGGCTGGTCCAAGCGATATCGAGCGGCACGCACGCCCGATGTCCCCGAGGCAGAAGATGTCATGCAATGGCTAGATGTGCACCAACCGCCAGATGTCGCACACGTTTTAATTCACGGCGATTGGCGTTTTGACAATCTGGTTATGAGCCCTGAGGCCGAAATTGCTGGCATTCTTGACTGGGAAATGTCGACGGTGGGTGATCCGTGCATGGATCTTGGTGCCGCTCTCGCTTACTGGGTGCAAGCTGATGATTCACCAGAATTTCGCAGCCTGCGCATGCAACCAACTGACGCACCAGGAATGCTCACTCGGAGTGAAGTAGTCGAGCGATATTCCCAGAGCATGAGCGTGGAGGTGAGAGATTCCCTCTCTGCCAACTGGTTGTTCTACGAGATTTTTGGACTCTTTCGACTAGCAGTTATCGTTCAACAAATTTGGGCCCGATATCAAGCGGGCACCACCACAAACCCACAATTTGCGGGGTTTGGTGCAGCCACAAATATGCTGATTGGCAGGGCGCAGTCCCTTCTCGCCCAAAACTCTCAGATCTAATACTCTGGGGGAGTGGACCTAGGTTCTTCCCTCTCTCTCGCAGTCTCAAGTTTTCTTTCTGTTCCTGTTCTGGCTTTTGTCTTGGGCGTAATATCCGTTGGGCTCAAGGCGGACCTGCGTCTGCCTGATCCCGTTTATCAGGCAACATCTATTTACCTGCTGCTCGCGATTGGTCTCAAAGGTGGCGTTGCCCTCAGGGCCTCAAATGCAGGCGATGTCGCCCTACCCATCGTCGTTGCCATTGGGCTTGGAATTCTCATCCCCTTGCTCGCCTTTGTGTTTTTACAATGGAGCACGAAACTGAATCCAATTGATCGCGGTGCGATGGCGGCTCACTACGGGTCCACCTCGCTTGTAACGTTCACCGCCGCGCTCGTCTTTCTTGAGTCAGCCGACGTCTTCTATGAAGGCTTCATGCCAACGTTACTCACGGTGCTCGAGATCCCAGGCATAGTCGTGGGTCTTCTGCTGGCTTATAAGTTTTCACAAAGAACGAGTGATTCTCGGGATTGGATGCGCGAAGTCTTCCTTGGCAAGTCGGTACTCCTGCTTCTCGGTGGTTTGATCATTGGTTTTCTCACCGGTGTACAAGGCTATGAACGCGTTGAGCCGTTCTTTGGCGGGCTCTTCACCGGAGTTCTAGCGCTGTTCCTGCTTGAAATGGGTGTGCTGGCAGGACGCAGATTGCCCGATGTTCGCACGGCGGGCATAGGACTCATTGGCTTTGCCATCGTGTTCCCGCTTCTGACGGGTTCGTTGGGAATTGTGAGCGGTTATCTTGCTGGCCTGTCTTTGGGCGGTGCAATGATCCTTGGGGTTTTGTGTGCGAGTGCCTCCTATATTGCCGCTCCGGCCGCTGTTCGTTTGGCCCTGCCTCAGGCCAATCCTGGAATAACCCTCACGAGCAGTCTTGGGATTACATTTCCATTCAACTTAATTATCGGCATACCGCTTTATTTCATCATTGCTCAGGCGCTGGAAGGGTGGTTGGGATGAAAGAAATCGAACTCATAACGATCGTGACAGAGTCGGTGATCCAGTCTCGCTTAATCGAGGATCTGCAGCGTGTTGGAGCGAGGGGTTGGACTCTTTCGACCGCCCAAGGCGCAGGCCCGCGCAACCGTCGAGTGAGTGAAGTTGAAGGGGGCAACATCCGTGTTGAGGTCCTGGCTGACTCAATAACAATTGAACGTATCTGGCAACTACTTCACGAGTCGTATTTTCCCAACTACGCGGTTTCAGCATGGCAATCAACGGTTCTTGTTTCACGCAGTGATCGGTATTCAAACGATACTCAGAAGGATGGCGCATGATGGAAAAATCAAAGGCTCAAGAGTTTCTTAGTGGTGAGCTCAATACCTACTCTGATCCCGCAGTGTCGTACCCAGCGAATCATTTTGCGTTCATTAAAGCCAAGGAACGCATTGCGGCCAACAATGTTGAGTCCTTGGTTGAAGTTGGCATTGGTCATGGAAATGCGATCCCAGTCTTCACAGCCGACGGTTATGAAATATCGGGGTTCGACAACAACCCGGACCTTGTCAGGCTGGCTCAGGAGATGGCGTTGAATTATGGCTAAGCGCAAGAGCAGGTGATCGTTGCTGATATCGAGCAGGCAGAGTCTTACAAAGACCTAGTCGGAGTAGGGCAGTTCGATGCCCTCGTGGCCATGGGTGTTATGCCACATGTCTCAAATGAAGATCAAGCCCTGTTAAACATGGCAAAACTGGTCAAACCTGGCGGTGAGGTCCTCATTGAATTCCGCAACAGTCTCTTTTCGCTGTTTACTTTCAATCGTTTTACTCATGAATTCATTCTCGATGAACTCCTGCCTGATGTTTCTCCAAAGAGTCGCGAACTCATGGACCAGGCAATGCGAGAGCGATTTGATGTAACAAAACCTGGTCCCGCTACGTCCAAGTTTCATAACCCGTTTGAAGTGGAACAGAAATTCAAGGAATTGGGTTTTGTGGGCATTGAAGTAATTCCATTTCACTACCACTCAACCATGCCCTCACTGGAAAGCCAAGACCCTCAAGCATTCCGTGATGACTCAATCGCTTTGGAGAGTGAGACCTCCGGTTGGCGAGGCTTGTTCCT
>JBDQMZ010000020.1:0-4504 GCA_040261955.1 Candidatus Nanopelagicales bacterium | reverse complement strand
CCGTAGCGTGGGGGTTTAAGTTCCCGCCTCTGTTGGCGCGGTTGTTGGTCCTGGAGGTATAGGTGTTACCAACCTCGAATCGCATGCGGAGATCAGATGATTTTCGAGTAGTGCGCCGACGCGGACAAAAAATCGTGACGGAATGCGTAATTATTCATATCTTCCAAGGTTTTTATGGGCATGAGCCGCCTCGAGTCGGGATTACTGTAGGTAAAGATTGCGGTAATTCAGTGTCCCGCCATCGCGTGAGTAGGCGGATCCGTGGGGCAATGGCCCAACACATTGAGGCTCTACCCCTTGGCAGCGGTGTTGTGATCAGGGCGCTACCGGCTTCGGTGGACGCACGTGATCTGAGTCAAGTTTTGGCCTCCGGGCTTCAGCGGGTTTCGTCGTGAGCAATATGGGTGCGGTAAGGGTGTCGGTATGAATCCACCGACCGGCTCGCGGGTCGTCCATGCATTCAAATCTCTAGGACATGGTGTTTTGTGGACCTGGGACCATTCAATCGGTTACCTCCTGAGATTCGTGCTTCTCGTGTTAATCAGGGGCTATCAATTGGCTATTTCCCCCCTGCTGCCACCAAGTTGTAGGTTTCATCCGAGTTGTTCGGCGTACGCGTTGGGGAGTGTGCGTACACATGGATCTGCCAAGGGCTTAGCCTTAGCCACGGTACGTCTACTACGGTGCAACCCTTGGAATAAAGGTGGACTAGACCCCGTTCCTTCCCAGGGGCGTTGGTTACCGGATATTTATCCGGATGGTCGGCCACGATTAGGCTCGAACGGAGAACATGTTCATTCTTGATTGGCTGCGTACGGCGGTCAGCTGGGTGTTGGTGCAGTTTCATCAACTACTGAGCAACGTCATGGATCCCAACAGTGGTTGGACCTGGGCTCTGTCGATTGTTGGCCTCGTCATCGTCATTCGAATACTTCTCATCCCGCTGTTTGTTAAGCAGATTAAGGCGCAGAGGAATCTGCAAATTATTCAGCCGCAAATGAAAGAAATTCAAAAGAAGTATGCGGGCGATCGTGAGCGTCAATCACAAGAAATGATGAAGTTGTACCGGGAAACTGGTACAAATCCGTTGGCCTCATGTTTGCCAATTCTGTTACAGGCGCCCATATTCTTCGCGTTGTTTAGCGTCCTGCAAGGCATTGCCATGATGCGCCCCGAAGGTGTTTTTAACTGGGATCAGTACGCACCTCTGTTGCAGAACGCCCACGATGCCTCAATATTTGGCGTACCGTTGTACGGCACATTTCTAAATGCAGATGAAGTAGCAGTCGATGGTTTTAGCCCCGCAGCGACCCGCACTCTCGCGTTGATTCTTATTATCTTGATGAGCTCGACAACATTCTTAACACAACGTCAGTTGATTGTGAAAAACACGGCTCCAGGCAATCCCATGGTCCGTCAACAAAAGATTCTCTTGTATGTGTTCCCCATTGTGTTTGCAATCGGTGGCGTGAACTTCCCCATTGGTGTTTTGATTTACTGGTTCACCACCAACCTGTGGACCATGGGGCAGCAGTTCTACGTCATTAGAAACAACCCCCAACCCGGAACACCCGCGTTTGAGGCAAAAGAGGCTCGCAAGAAATCAAAAGCTTTGGCCAAAGGCAAAGGCGGAACCTCAACTGAGATAGAAGTTACCGACACAGTGTCGGTAACTCCGGAGCGTGTCCAACCAAAACGAACCCCGAAAAGTAAAAGAAGTCCCAATAAGAAAAAGAAGTAGTCACCTGTGGACCGAGGCCTAGACCTCGGTGGCAAATAAGACATTCATCATGAGGAGTAGAAATGACCGAAACAGCACAAGAAGTCCAGGAAGAAGCAAAGGAAACCACCCGCAAGGAGATTGATCGCAAGCAACTTGATCAAGAGGGTGATGTTGCCGCTGATTACCTTGAGGGTCTTCTCGATATTTGCGATCTCGATGGTGACATCGATATTGAGGTCGATGCAAGCCGTGCTCGCGTTTCCATTGTTGAGGTGGAAAAAGGAGACCTCAAGCACCTAATTGGCGATGATGGTGAAGTTCTCCAGGCCCTTCAAGAGCTTTCCCGTTTGGCTGCTTCACGTGAAACAGGTGAGCGGTCGCGTCTGATGCTTGATATTGCGGGCTACCGCACGAAGCAAAAAGAGGTGTTGGAAGAGGCAGCAAAGACCGCATGTGCCGAGGCAACTCGCACCGCTGCACCGGTACGCATGGCCCCCATGAACCCATATGAGCGCAAAGTGGTCCACGATCTGGTAGCAACACTCGGCTTGGTCAGCGAGTCAGAGGGCGATGAGCCCGCGCGACGCGTGGTAATCAGAGTTTCATAGTCCTATGGTTTCCCGTGAAACATCCCGGGATTTACCCGAGTGGATGGAACCTGCTCGGGAGGGGCTCGTTAGATACTCAGAAATACTGGCTGGTCCGGGCCTCGAGCGTGGACTGATGGGTCCGCGGGAATTACCACGCATGTGGGAGCGCCATATTCTCAATTGTGCGGTCGTGGCCGATCCCAGTTTAGGACTTATCCCCACCGGCAGCCTTGTGGCCGATGTTGGCTCAGGTGCCGGCCTTCCTGGTGTGGTGTGGGCATTGGTGCGTCCGGATATCTCCATGGTTCTGATCGAACCACTCCTGCGCCGAGCAACCTTCCTGACTGAAACGGTTGTGGATCTAGGACTCTCGGACCGAGTAACTGTGCTTCGAGGGCGCGCTGAGAAAGTAATGGCAACGCCAGGGTGGGCGGGTGTTGATGTTGTGACGGCTCGCGCCGTTGCACCAATGGATCGTCTCCTGGGGTGGACCATGCCACTATTGAAAGCCCAGGGCAGCCTGGTTGCACTCAAAGGAAGTAACGCGGTGAGTGAATTGGACCAAGCGGCGGGCGTGCTCAAGGAATTTGGAGTTGACTCTGCCGAGGTTATCTACTGCGGGGCTGGAGTTGTGGACCCAGAAACAACCGTGGTTGTTGCCCGAAGGGGCTGAGTCTGATCACGCGGTGACCCTATGTCTAGGGGTGTAATGAGTAGGGCAGAATGACCACATGCAGTCAGTGCAATCTACTCCGGAGTCTGAAATACCACCCCACGAAGCTTTGACATCCACGGAAGTTGGACTGGGTTGGCCCCCCAATGTTTCACGGGAAACACTCCACGAGGGCCAGAAGATTTCTGAGCAGAAGATTGGATTGGGTTGGCCACAATGACACGAATCATCACGATAGCAAATCAAAAGGGTGGGGTGGGCAAGACCACCACGACCGTAAATATTGCAGCAGCTCTGGCCCAAATAGGGAAAAAGACCCTCGTGATCGACCTTGACCCTCAAGGGAATGCGACCACAGCACTCGGAATTGAGCACCATGAAGGCACACCCGGTGTTTATGACGTACTCATGGGGGAGAAGGCCCTCCATGAAGTTCTTGAGCCATGTGCTGAAGTTCCGGGCCTATGGGGTGCGCCGGCAACCATTGACCTGGCAGGGGCGGAGATTGAATTAGTTTCGCAAGTTGCCAGGGAATATCGACTCTCGAAGGCAATCACTGCACTCAGTGAGCGGGAAAACTTTGACTACATCTTGTTGGACTGCCCTCCGAGTTTGGGACTACTCACCCTCAACGGGCTCGTGGCAGCCAAAGAAGTTCTGTTGCCCATCCAGTGCGAGTACTACGCCCTCGAGGGCTTATCCCAGCTACTCAAAAGTGTCGCAATGGTCACCGAACACCTCAATCCAGACTTAGTGGTCACGGCGATCATCTTGACCATGTATGACGGTCGAACACGGTTGGCAAGCCAGGTCGCTGACGAGGTGAGAACCCACTTTGGCACCCAGGTCCTGGAGACAGTTATCCCCAGAAGTGTCCGAGTCTCTGAAGCCCCCTCCTATGGGCAAACAGTATTGACCTATGACCCCACATCCTCGGGGGCAATTGCCTACCGTGAGGCCGCCACACAACTCGATGCACTCCAGTAACACCTGTCACTTATCCACAAGTTATCCACAGAAATATGAGGTAGGAAATGGCAACTCCCAAGAGGGGACTCGGCAAGGGACTCGGAGCACTGATTCCAACGGGTCCAGTCCCGACAGATCCGGTCCCGACAGATCCAGCCGCGGATAACACGAGTGAAACAGGTACATCAGACGCAGTGCGGGCTCAAGCACCACAGCAATTGGCAGTTGGCTATTTGGAACTGCCAATTGGCAGTGTTACCCCGAACCCGCACCAGCCGCGGTCGGTATTCGATGAGGATGCACTCAATGAACTTGTCTTCTCCATTAAAACAATTGGCCTTTTGCAGCCAATTGTTGTTCGCCAAATGCCAGGTGGCGCATATGAACTGGTTGCAGGCGAGCGTCGATTGCGCGCATGCACGATCGCCGGTTTGACCCATATTCCAGCGATCATTCGTCACACGGATGATGCGAACATGCTGCGCGATGCGCTCCTGGAAAACTTGCACCGTTCAAATCTCAACGCACTCGAAGAAGCAGCAGCGTATT
>JBDQMZ010000019.1:0-4222 GCA_040261955.1 Candidatus Nanopelagicales bacterium | reverse complement strand
TTGCAGTGGTTTCCTTGTCAACCAGTGCTGCTTCAGTTTGGGCAAGTCTCAATCGCGTGGTCTGTGTTGAACGAATTGCAGCAGCTTGGCCTTTTTGCACCTGATCGAGTGCTGCCGCCTGGGACAGGAACTCGTTGGGGTCCTCGGCTAGGAGGATCTGAAGTGAAGAGTCAATACCACCCGATGTGTAAGTGGCGCGGGCGAGATCATCGACCGAACCCATGATTTGGTTGAGTTCTTTGCGCTCCCGCTTGACCTTGGCCTTGAGAGTGTCTAATTCCTTTTGAATACCTCCAAGGCGGTTTCTGGCATCGTTATAGCGTTCCGTGGCCGCTTCTGCCTTGCCCTGGAGATCCATGACCTGCATGCGCACTTGCTGAAGATTGGCGGCGCTCGCACTCGGAGCTACGACAAAACCTGATACAAGGAGTCCAGCAACACCTGTTGCGATCCCAATGCTGGAAACGGCGCGACGGAGGTGACGGTTCCGCATACACGTCCTCCTGTCGGCTTGCTCGGTCAGGCTTCATTCGCTGGAGAGTTAGCTCTCAACTCAAATCGGGAGAGATGCACCTCCGACGTTGTCTGAGGGGGCATCGTTCCCGAATATCCCAAAAAGGTAACAGATTGATGTCGATCTGCATCTCAGAGACCCCATTTTGGGGTTTTAACCCGCCTTTTGTGAGGGAATCAGCCTCAAGGGGGGCACAAGTCCCGAGTCAGCTAAAACCGATAACGCCCCCACATGCTCGTCAGAGACTTCAGCCTTAACGGGCATTTCAGGTACTCCCAAGAGCACGGACACAACACAGTCCTGACAGGCCAACCCCGCAACCTCACATGTACCGCAATCAATAACCATGGCAACACGCTAAGTCAGACCCCTGACATTGACTGCCTTGTGGGGCAGCGCCCAGTCAAAAATCTTGGCCTAGACCCCGCCGTCTCCTGCAGCTTCCATGTCAGGTCCGCCAAACTCAGGCCGGAGAACAATCTCAATCCGATCCGAGGCTCCGCACCACCGGCAGGAAACGGAAGAAACGTCTTCACCTTTGACGGTGGTCTCCTCGATGTGAACATTGCCTGCCATATCCACATGCCAAAACTCATTGGTGGTTGCAGTTCGGGTGACATCAAAGCGGGTCAAGTTCCCACAGTGAGCACAGCGGAAGCGAGACTTTGCGTCGGGCAATTCATTCATGACCCAACGCTATCGCGTCCAACTCAACCAACTTCCCACTGACTCAACCAACTTCCCACTGACTCGGGCACATGTCAGGGATAGGCCTTAACGTTGGTCCGTGTCCGAGCTCAGTCAGGCCCGTCAGGCCACGCAATTGTCATGGACCGATCTGGGCTCCGCCCTCTCAGACCTGACATTTGTTGTCGTTGACTTGGAAACCACAGGTGGCGCCGCGGTCGATGCAGGGATCACTGAAATTGGTGCGGTCAAAGTGCGTGGCGGCGAAATCATCGGTGAATTCACAACACTGGTAAATCCCGGATTCCCCATCCCACCCTTCATCGCATCCCTTACTGGCATCAATGACTCCATGGTGGCTACCTCTCCAGGTGTCCAAACTGCGGTCAGCATGTTTTTGGAATTCGCCGGTGAGTGTGTTTTCGTCGCTCACAACGCCCCCTACGACATGGGGTTTCTCAAAGGAGCCTGTGCAAAATTTGATTTGCCATGGCCCAGCAACCGAGTCATTGACACGGCGCGCATCGCGCGATTAGCGCTCCACCGCGATGAGGTGCGCAATTGCAAACTCGGAACCCTGGCCAAGTTTTTTAACACGGAAATACAACCAACACATCGCGCTTTTGATGATGCTCGTGCAACAACTGACGTATTACATCGACTTTTTGAACGTCTTGGTGACTACGGTGTTCACACCCTTGAAGACCTCAACGCATTCACCAGTCGTGTTAGTGACGTACAGCGAACCAAACGGCATTTAGCCGATGGCCTGCCTGCAAAGCCAGGTGTGTACATTTTTCAAGATCCCCAAGGGAAATCACTTTATATCGGCACCTCAAAGAACATCCGGAATCGAGTCCGCACTTATTTCACCGCAAGTGAAAACCGCCGGCGCATGTCCGAGATGATCAATATCGCTGTGCGAGTTACCCCAATAGTGTGTGCCACAATTCTTGAGGCCAAGATCCGTGAACTGCGGCTCATTGTTAGCGAGCAGCCCCGCTACAACCGAAGGTCACGCGCGGCGGACACGGTGAGCTGGCTCAAACTCACCGTGGAACCTGCACCTCGAATCATCATCACAAACACAATCAAGGCTGATATCGCACAAGGTGCCCGGTATATAGGCCCATTCACGTCGAGAGCTGCCGCCCAACAGGCCATGAGTGCCATCAATGAGACCGTGAACCTTCGAACCTGCACACTTAAAATTGCCACCAGCCCGAAATCGAATATCCCCGGTTGTGTTCGTGCAGAAATTGGAAAGTGCGCGGCCCCGTGCACCAGTGACCACGACCGCGATGTCTACTCATTGGTTGTTAATTCGGCCGCTATGTGCATGTCCGGTGACGTGCGCCCTGTCGTCCAATACATCACCGAACGCATGAACAAACTCTCACAAGAGGAACGATTCGAAGAAGCCGCTGCATGGCGTGAAGCACTTGGTCATTATGTGAACGCGTCTTTCCGCACATATCGATTGCGTTGGCTATCAACACAAAGTGAAGTAGTCGCGGCTCAGCCAACCATCGATGGAGGTTGGGAAATTCACGTCATTCGTTTTGGTCGGCTTGCCGCAGCTGGCACCGTTGAGCCCGGGTTCGACCCCATGGCTCACATTGAAGCTCTGGTTGCCACCGCCGAGTTCGTTGTTCCAGGTTTAGACCCAGCCCCTGCAGGAGTCACCGAGGAAACATTTGATCTGCTTCGGTGGTTAGAAACCGACGGAGTGCGTCTAGTCTCGGTCAGTACCCCAGCTCATATGCCCATTCACTGCGGCGGCAAAGAAACTGTTCAGCTGTCTGACATTCGCCGAGTTGTCAGCGAACGACTTTCGGCAGTATCCGACCCCGGTGGCTACTCACGGCCTGAAGGTAAGCGGTCAGCCTTGACACGCATGGCGAATTTCTAGGAAGCCAAAGGGTCAAACTTCGCGCGATGAAGTGACCCACTTCTGGAGCAAATCCCAAGCCGACCCGCTGTTAATTGCGTCCAGGCATTGCGGGATAAATGAGTTGATGCGCTCCGCCAACGTTCCTTGGATGACCTCCCCCGCAGCTGAGCTCGCAGCCACGAGAGCGGCAGCAGCATTCACCGCAACGCTCATGCGAATAGCCGCAATTTTTGCTTCATCATCACCGCTTGGCTGACCGCCTAAAACTTTAATGAGCAACTCTGCATTTCGATCTCGCTCGCCTCCGCGCAAGTCCTCAATGGAAAAGTTCTCAACACCAAAATCTGTTGGTTGAAGGAGCTCTTCTGTCACGGTTACGCCCGTGGCATCCCAGACCTGGGTGGGATGGGTAAGGGAGATTTCATCGAGGCCATCGGTTCCACGAACCACGAGGGCGCTGACTCCTCGCTCTCGCAACACCCTGGCCATGATGGGCGCGAGGTCAAGATTGGCGCAGCCAATAAGTCCCGCATTAGCGCCAGCAGGGTTGGTGAGCGGACCGAGAATATTAAAAACAGTTGGGATTCCTAGCAACTTTCGCGCAGGAACGGCAAATCGTGTGGCAGGATGATGGCGTGGCGCAAAGCAAAATGCGATGCCTGCATCCCGCGCGACACGTGCCACCTGCTCGGGATCAAGATCGATAACGACGCCTAATTCTTCGAGGACATCGGCAGCGCCGGTTGCGCTGGATACCGCACGGTTTCCGTGCTTGATCACAGGAACGCCACATGCCGCAGCAACTATCGCCGACATGGTGCTGATGTTCACCGAATGTGATCCATCCCCGCCAGTTCCCACAATGTCCAAGATGACCGAGTGACCATGATCTTGAGGTACTAGTTGAGCATGATCGAGCATGACGCTGGCCAGAGCGGCAACATGCTCTGGGGTTTCCCCTCGTAGCTTGAGCCCGAGAATAAATGCGGTCACATGGGCATCTGTTGCCCGCTCGCCCAAGATCTCCTCCATGGCCCACGAGACCGTTTCCCGTTTCAGGGGTTCAGAGGTGTTTGCCAACTCGCCAAAAACCAGCGGCCAGGTCAACTGAGCGGTCATGACTCTGA
>JBDQMZ010000018.1:0-4066 GCA_040261955.1 Candidatus Nanopelagicales bacterium | reverse complement strand
CCATTGAGAAGCTTTGCAAGACTAACGGCGAGTGATGTCTTTCCCACCGCTGTCGGCCCGACAATGACGAGCGGCCGTTCAGCTGACAACTGTTGGAATCCCAAGCATCACTGCAGGGCCGGTAACACTGCTCTCACTCAGGTCACCCGCACGTGTACGGCGCGTCACTTTGTGCTCTGCAACCATGTGGTGGGGAGCGGCATTGACAATTGTTGCGGTGACAAAGTCACCTGGTCTGGCAGATTCTGTGCCCATGGACACGTGAACCAAACGGCCATCCGCCGCGCGCCCTGACAGGCGATCAGTGTGGCGGTCCTTGCGGCCCTCACCCTGCGCAACGAGAACTTCAACATCTGAGCCAACCAACTTGAGGTTTTCCTCCCAAGCGATTTGATTCACCACTGCCAAGAGTCGCTCATAGCGCTCCTGGGTGACTTCCTTCGAAATTTGGTTGTCCATAGTTGCAGCCGGGGTTCCAGGTCGCTTCGAATACTGGAATGTATAGGCACCCGTGAAACGAGCCTGCTGCACAACATGCATCGTCTGCATGAAGTCCTCTTCGCTTTCACCCGGGAAACCGACGATAATGTCGGTCGTAATTGAGGCATGCGGCATTGCATCACGCACACGCTCAATGATTCCCATGTATTTGTCCTGTCGATACGAACGCTTCATGCGCTTTAAGACTTCATCAGAACCAGATTGAAGGGGCATGTGCAATTGAGGCATGACGTTATCGGTCTCTGCCATGGCTGCGATGACATCATCCGTGAAATCCCGCGGGTGGGGACTGACAAACCGTACGCGTTCAAGACCCACAATCTCGCCACATGCTCGCAGAAGCTTGCTGAACGCCTCGCGATCACCCAGGTCACTGCCATAAGCGTTCACGTTTTGACCGAGCAGGGTGACCTCAACGACACCGTCAGCAACCAACGTCTGGATCTCTGTGAGGATATCGCCTGCCCTGCGATCCTTTTCCTTGCCGCGCAGCGCAGGAACGATGCAGAACGTGCACGTGTTATTGCACCCCACACTGACAGAGACCCACGCTGAATACAACGCATCGCGCTTTGTTGGGAGCGATGAAGGGAACTCAACCAGTGCTTCAGCGATCTCAACCTGAGACTCACGCTCAACACGTGCACGCTCAAGCAAAGTTGGTAGCGAACCCAAGTTATGAGTGCCGAAAACAACGTCCACGACGGGTGATTTCTTAAGAATTTCCCCTTGATCCTTTTGAGCAAGACACCCACCGACAGCGACCTGCATATTGGGATTGAGTTCCTTCATGGGGACCAATTGACTTAAGTTGCCGTACAACTTATTGCCCGCATTCTCACGCACCGCGCACGTGTTGAACACGATCAGGTCAGGCGTAACGTCCTTGTCCCCTGTGGCCTCGAATGCAATGTAGCCCTCAGATTCGAGCATGCCCGTAATTCGCTCGGAATCATGGACATTCATTTGGCACCCATGGGTACGCACCTGATAAGTCCGCGTGGTCTGCTGCATGAGAACTAAGCGTATTGCGTGAGGCTAAGAAGCCTGACGGTGCTAGACCAGTGCTGCCGACTGAGGATTTTCATCATTAACAACTTCATCCTCGCTTGGTTCAATGTGCACCTGTGGCAGGACCTTGGCAAGCCACGCGGGTAACCACCAGTTTGCCTTCCCAATGATGGACATGATCGCAGGTATGAAGATGATGCGAATTATGAATGCGTCAATGATCACGGCAGAACCCAATGCGATACCAAACAACTTAATGGTGTTATCAGGGGTGGGAATGAATGCCAAGAAGACGCTCGCCATAATTGCAGCGGCCATGACAACAACCTTGCCGGAACCAGCCAGCCCGCGGCGAACAGCGGCGTTGTTATCGCCTGTGTGATCCCATTCCTCACGCATGCGGGAAACAAGGAACACTTGGTAATCCATGGACAGTCCAAAAAGGATGGCAAATACCATGATGGGGAGGAACGGGAAGATTGGACCTGTTCCCGAAACACCAAGCAGCTCAGTGAACCAACCCCACTGGAATACCGCCACGGTGATTCCCGTTGCCGCCGCAAAACTCAGCAGGCTCGTGATTGCGGCGGTCAGTGGAACAACCAATGAACGGAAGAGAATCATCAGGGCGATGAATCCCAAGGAAACCACGATCAGAAGGAATATGGGGAGGGCATCGACGAGCACTCCCGTGAAGTCCGACGTCACGGCCAATGCGCCGCCAACAAAGATTTTGGCGCCGGTCGACGACTCAACCGCTGGTGCCGTTACCTCGCGCAGTTGCGTCAAGAGCTCATCCGTTGCTTGATCCTGAGGACCGGTCTCGGGAGTGACAAAAACAGCACCCACGCTGCCATCAGGACTGAGGCCTTGACCCGAAAGCTCCAACAGCGGCAACATGGCTGTCGAAGGATTGGTAGCAGCAACACCTGGTGTGTTCTCGATGTCAGCGATTACTTGTCCATACTCCTGAAGATCACCGGGCTGGGATAGTTCAACGGCCACAATGAATGGGCCGTTGACACCGGGGCCAAATCCTTCAGCGGTTAAGTCATAGGCGATGCGAGTCGGAGTGCCTGGAGCGTTACCTGAGGCGTCAGCGAAACCTAGTCGCAGTGAGAAGACCGGGATGGCAAGTACACCGACAATGATCAACGACACAGCCGCAAACAGCCACGGCCGGCGTTGAATCGCATGTCCGTACTGGGCCCATCGCTTACCCTCAGGCTTACCTTGACCTGGCTTGGTCCCCCACGGCAACCGCAATCCAAGCGCCTTGGTGCCCAGCAGCGACAACGTCGCTGGCAGAAGCCACAGCGCAGCCATCATGACCATGAGCACCGTCACGCCTGCGGCTAACGCTAAGCCATTGAAGAACCCAATCCGGAGAATGAACAATCCAAGAAGAGCGACAATCACAGTGGAACCCGCGAAAAGGACGGCTCGCCCTGCAGTGTTGACGGCCTCGAGAGCGGCCTCTTTTGGTGGGTGGCCCACCAGAACAGCCTGGCGATACCGATTGAGCACGAATAGTGCGTAATCGATACCCACACCAAGTCCGATCATGGCCGCCAGAGTGGGTGCAAAGGTTGCTACATCCATGAACAGTGCGACAACCAGTACGAGCATTTGACCGGCAGCGAGACCGATAATTGCGACAACGAGTGGCATACCCGCTGCAATGATCGACCCAAAGGCGATGAGCAGAATCACGATAGCAACCAGAATTCCAATGAGTTCACTGGAAGGTGGCTCTTGGCCTGCAAAAGTAAGAATGTCGCCACTTGCACCAACAGCAAAGTCCGAGGAATTTGTTGCCTTGATCAAGTCCAAGATTGCTTTAGCTTCAACATTTGACACATCACCCATGCCACCTGTAAAGGTGATTGTCGCTGAGGCAACCGATCCATCTGGACTCACAGGAGAGTTTGCGGCAGCACTCGCAGCAAATGCAGGCTGCAACGCCTCAAGTTGTTCGGGCGTGAGCGAGGCCATCATTTGATCCGATCCGGCTTGAGGAGCCGGGCACGCATTGCCCAATGGTGCCGTCGGGTCAAATGGATTCGTTACACAGGCAACGGCACCCATCCCGGATATTTCCTCGAGCACGGGACCAATGACAGCCTGACTCTGTGGATCAACGGCGCTGCCAGTGGCCGGAGACCAAACAATCTTGGCGCTTGCTCCACTTGATTCGGCATCTATGTCTTGGTTGCCGCGGGTGGCGAGCAGTTCCTGCGCGCGAGTGGACTCGGTATCGGGCAAATCAAATGAGTCATTAAGTGAGCCCCCAAAGCCAGCACCTAACCCAATAATCGCGATTAAGGCGACAAAATAAGAGATAAGTGCGACCAAAGGCCGCCGAACAGCCCATGTTGATAAACCTGGCATTAAATAACTCCCGAACTAGTCATGTGATTCCCCCAAGCCGGTTACAACCAGCAAGACTTCAACAATATACCTGACCCACTTGCGCTGCAGAACGCGTCAGTCAATGGTCCAAATCATGAAAGTCGTGCGCGTCGTCACTCGAACCCGCAACCTCCAGCGCGAT